>NZ_NCJB01000509.1:0-1240 GCF_002282275.1 Polynucleobacter sp. 39-46-10
TTGGGGTGTGTGTTGCAATCACACCTTGGAATTTCCCGATCGCTATGATTACGCGCAAGATTGCACCTGCCATGGCAGCGGGCTGCACGATTGTCATTAAGCCAGCAGAGCTAACGCCGTTGTCTGCGCTTGCCTTAGCCGAACTAGCACAACGTGCTGGTGTACCTAAAGGGGTCATCAATATTTTGACGGCAGATACTGAGCAATCTATTGCCGTTGGTAAAACACTCTGCGAGTCTCCGGTGGTGCGTCACCTCTCTTTTACGGGATCTACCGAAGTAGGCCGCATACTCATGGCTCAGTGCGCTCCAACCGTCAAAAAGCTGGCCCTAGAACTGGGTGGTCACGCACCCTTTATCGTCTTCGAAGATGCTGATATTGATGCAGCAGTAACTGGCGCAATGTCTTCTAAATATCGCAACGCTGGTCAAACCTGTGTATGTGCTAATCGCTTCTATGTACATAAAAAAGTTCAAGCAGAATTTATCCAAAAATTTGCCAAAGCAATTGAAGTCATCAAACCCGGTAATGGTATGGACTCTGGGGTTACCCAAGGGCCACTGATTGAACCTGCAGCACTTGAGAAAGTGGAGAGGCATGTAGCTGACGCCCTGAGTAAAGGCGCCAAGCTAGTGGCTGGTGGAAAACGCTCCTCTTTAGGCGGCACTTTTTATGAACCCACCATTTTGGCTGATGTCACTACTGACATGCTCATCACATATGAAGAAACTTTTGGGCCAGTTGCACCGATTATTCCGTTTGAGACCGATGAAGAAGCAATTCAGTTAGCTAACAATAGCCAATATGGTCTAGCCTCTTACTTCTACAGTAGAGATATTGGTCGCATATGGAGAGCAGCTGAAGCCCTTGAATATGGCATTGTTGGCGTGAACTCCGGAATCATTTCCAATGAAGTGGGACCATTTGGTGGCGTCAAGCAATCTGGTCTAGGGCGTGAGGGTAGCGCCTATGGAATGGATGAGTACCTAGAGCTGAAATATGTGTGCTTGGGCCTGTAAGCCAAGATAGTCTTAAAACACTCAG
Organism: Polynucleobacter sp. 39-46-10; assembly: GCF_002282275.1. Taxonomy (NCBI): domain Bacteria; kingdom Pseudomonadati; phylum Pseudomonadota; class Betaproteobacteria; order Burkholderiales; family Burkholderiaceae; genus Polynucleobacter; species Polynucleobacter sp. 39-46-10. The sequence continues at coordinate 1,045 of NZ_NCJB01000509.1, forward strand.
GCCACTTTACCCAAAGTGGCCTGATTTATTTATATCCCTTATATTGCGTTGGATTTATTTTTTCTTGTAAACCAAATCCCAAACGCCGTGACCTAATCTAAGCCCCCGATTCTCAAACTTGGTAATCGGTCGGTAATCTGGTCTTTGTACATAGCCCGCTTGCTTTGACTGTAATTGCTTTAAGGTGGGCTTAAAT
>NZ_NCJB01000510.1:0-1240 GCF_002282275.1 Polynucleobacter sp. 39-46-10
GATATTCATGCCATCAATGCCTGTAAACCCATTCGATTTGTTGCCAAGTCAGAGGTAAGATCTTGGCCAATCTTTGGTTGGATGGCAAAGCAATTGGGAACGGTTTTTATTCGAAGAGATAATGCCCGCCATGCTAGGGAAGTTGTTGAGCAGATAGCTGACGTTCTTAATACCGAGTCAATTTGCATCTTTCCAGAGGGGACATCCTCCAATGGTGAACAAGTTCTGCCTTTTAGGCCTAATCTCTTTGAGTCGGCCTTGGCTGCTAAATGCCCGATTTATCCTCTCTCTATACGCTATGTCTGTCAGAAAACGAGTTTAAGGAGCGACTCACCGGCTTTTATTGGGGATATGGGGCTATTGGAATCCATGTCTAGAGTGATTCATGAGCCTGGCTTGCTGGTCCACATACACTTTTTGCAGCCTTATCGAGCCGAGAATTCAAGGGATTCTGATCGTAAGCAGGTGGCAGCTTATTGTCAGGAATCGATCGCCCAAACCCTATAAGCAATATATGTAATAAAAATGTCATACTCTTGGGATAACAAGATACAACGCCCTAGAGGAATAAATGACATCAAAACATAAAGAGATGGCTGAATGGTATCAGCGTGCTCAAGAAGAAATTCTAGATAGCATGGATGAAGAGCTCGAAATGGAGCTCGATGATGATCGCCTCTCGCAAGATGGTGGTAGTGGTTCAGTTATCCCTCGAAATGTTTACTTTAAGGAATTATTTCGTCTGCAAGGCGAGTTGGTAAAGCTTCAAGACTGGGTAGTGGAGAATAAGCTTAAAGTTGCTGTTTTATTTGAAGGCCGTGATTCTGCTGGTAAGGGTGGTGCTATTAAGAGGATTACCCAGCGACTTAATCCGCGGGTTTGTAAGGTGGTTGCCCTTACGGCACCAAGTGAGCGTGAAAAGACCCAATGGTATTTTCAGCGTTATGTGTCCAATTTACCCGCAGGTGGTGAGATCGTTTTATTTGACCGTAGTTGGTATAACCGTGCTGGCGTTGAGAAGGTCATGGGTTTTTGTACGGACGCTGAGTACGAAGAGTTTTTGCGTACAGTTCCGGAATTTGAGCGGATGATTATTCGTTCTGGAATTATTCTCATCAAATACTGGTTCTCCATTTCTGATGATGAGCAATACAACCGCTTTATGATGCGCATTCATGATCCACTGAAACAGTGGAAGCTTAGTCCAATGGATTTGGATGCTCGTCGCCTTTGGGAGGCG
>NZ_NCJB01000511.1:0-1237 GCF_002282275.1 Polynucleobacter sp. 39-46-10
GTGCCTGGCAAAAAGCCAATATCTTCACCAACAGGAACGGTAGCGCGAGTAATGATAATTTCGTTATAGCGCTTGCTATCTAACACCTGTTCAAGGCCAGCAGCTAAAGCTAGCAAGGTTTTTCCGGTACCCGCTTGGCCAAGTAATGTAATGAAATCCACATCAGGATTCATTAGCAAGTTCATTGCGAAGTTTTGTTCGCGGTTGCGCGCGGTCACACTCCACACATTATTTTTCTGGTGTGAAAAATCTCTCAAAGTCTGAAGGAGGGCGGTCTTACCATTAATTTCTTTTACTTGCGCGTAAAAAGGTGTGGAGCCATCTGGATTTTCTTGATAGACAAACTCATTGACCAGCATGTTTGGAACTGAAGGGCCGGTGACGCGATAAAACATCGTGCCAGATTTGCCATCAGCCCAGCTTTCCATATCTTTGCCATGCTTGGGCCAGAAGTCTGCTGGCAAAGACATGACACCGGAATACATTAAATCTCGATCCTCTAGCACTTGATCGTTGAAGTAGTCTTCAGCAGGCAATCCTAGAGCACGCGCCTTAATACGCATATTGATATCTTTAGATACCAAAACTACCTCTTGACCTTTGCGTGTCTTTTGGAGTTCGCTCACAACAGCGAGGATGAGGTTGTCACCTTTACCCTCAGGCAGTCCTTCGGGTAATGATTCAGTGGTTAGCTTGGTTTGGAAAAAGAGGCGACCAGATACATCCTGATTACCTAATTTATTGAGTGGAATACCTTCATCTAATGTACCGCTGGTGCCGGCAACCAATTGATCTAATGAGCGGCTGACGGTACGGGCATTACGGGCAACCTCAGTCATCCCTTTCTTGTGGTTATCCAACTCCTCAAGTGTGGTCATTGGCAGGAAGAGGTCGTGTTCGGAGAAGCGGAACAGGGAGCTCGGGTCATGCATCAGTACATTGGTATCTAAAACAAATAGGCTAGGTGGACCAGTGCGAACAATGCGCTTTGGTTTTTCTGGGACGCTTGCCATTTTCCTGTCATCACGCTCATGACGTGGCGCAACTGGACTGCGATCACTTTTGATTTTCTCGAGGGCGACTTCAGCGGCAGATAAGTCCTCTTCTGCATCTGTTACCCAATCTGGAGCATGACTTTCCATCACAACAGTTTTTGCTGGTGCAGGACGCTTTTTTAAATTTGGAGTGTCTTTGCTACTAATTTTTACTTGGCCAGCAATTTGAGTTGGGATTGGGG
>NZ_NCJB01000512.1:0-1235 GCF_002282275.1 Polynucleobacter sp. 39-46-10
AATCGTCAACAGCAACGGTAATGGCCTTTTCAAATTTGTCTGCTGAATAATCGAGGCCATTCCAATGCATGTCAGCATGCTCTGGGCAAATACCAAACACCGTCTCTTTACCTTTAGCCGTACCTTCAGCACGACCTAAGATCCAAGAGAGCACGCGCATGTTTTCACCGAAACCAGGCCATACAAACTTGCCGTTTTCATCTTTGCGGAACCAGTTCACACAATAGATCTTTGGTAGCACAGCACCTTCGGCAGTAAGCTTGCTACCAATGTTCAACCAATGCTGGAAGTAATCGCTCATGTTGTAACCAGCAAATGCAATCATCGCAAATGGGTCGCGACGTACAACGCCTACTTGGCCAGTAATCGCAGCGGTGGTTTCAGAGCCCATTGTGGCTGCCATGTAAACACCTTCTACCCAGTCACGTGCTTCACTTACCAATGGCACTGTGTTTGAGCGACGACCGCCAAACAAGAATGCATCAATCGCAACACCCTCAGGATTGTCCCAATTTGGATCAACTGCAGGATTATTTGTGGCGGCTACAGTGAAGCGTGAATTTGGATGCGCAGCTTTACGACCGGCGGCACCATCAGCGGGAGTCCAATCCTTGCCTTGCCAGTCAATCAAATGTGCAGGGGGAGTATCAGTTAAACCTTCCCACCAAACATCACCATCATCAGTTAAACCAACGTTAGTGAAGATCACATCTTGGTTTAATGAATCGAGACAGTTTGGATTGGTTTGACGATTTGTACCTGGAGCGACACCAAAGTAACCAGACTCTGGGTTAATCGCAAACAAACGTGTCTTACCTGTAACAGGGTCTTTGCGTGGCTTGATCCATGCAATGTCATCACCAACCGTAGTGACCTTCCAACCCTCGAAGCCTTTTGGAGGAATCATCATAGAGAAGTTGGTTTTTCCGCAGGCAGATGGGAAAGCCGCGGCAATATGGTATTTCTTGCCCTCGGGTGAAGTCACGCCCAAGATCAACATGTGTTCAGCTAACCAGCCTTGATCGCGCCCCATATTGGATGCAATGCGCAAAGCAAAACATTTTTTACCTAGCAATGCATTGCCACCGTAACCAGATCCAAAAGACCAAATCTCACGAGTTTCTGGATAGTGAACGATGTACTTGGTTTTGTTGTTAGGCCAAGCAACATCTTTTTCGCCCGCAGCCAATGGCTTACCAACAGTGTGAATGCAAGGAACGAATTCGCCAGTGGCG
>NZ_NCJB01000513.1:0-1233 GCF_002282275.1 Polynucleobacter sp. 39-46-10
ATTTTCAGCCTTAAAGGGTCCCAACATTTTTAGCCCTTCATTTTCAATCTTCACTGACTTCACTACAGGCCACTCGTTATTACCATTGGCAAAATACTCTTGTGCTGAATCGCTCGCTAGATATTCTAGGAACTGAATAGCAGCTTGTGAATGAGGTGTATTCTTGGCAACGCCACCACCCGCAATGTTGATATGCGTACCGGTAGTTTTCTGATTTGGCCAAACGAAACCAATCTTAGCAACAATAGCTTGATCTTCTGGCTTAGTTGAACGCAGGAGCCTCACTAAGTAATAGGAATTTGTTAAAGCTACACCACACTCGCCTGATGCAACCGCCTTGATTTGATCGGTGTCACCACCTCTTGGAGGACGCGCCATATTAGCCACCATACCTTTAGCCCACTCTTCTGTAGCAGCCTCACCACGACGCTCAATCATGGCACCGATCAATGACAGCATATAAGGATGAGCACCTGAACGCGTACAAACCTTACCTTTATTCATCGGCTCAGCCAATTTCTCATAAGTGTCAACATCTTGCGGGTTCACTTTGGCTTTGTTGTAGACCACGAGACGAGCTCTAGTTGAAAAACCAAACCAGGTTGAGCCCTCTGTATCAGGCTTAGATCGCAAATTCGCTGGGATACGACTTTCTAAGTACTTTGAATGAATTGGCTTAAAGAAGCCATCAATTTGTGCGCGCCAGAGTCGGGCTGCGTCTACCATCAAAATAACATCTGCCGGACTATTGGCTCCTTCGCTTTTGAGTCTCTCAGCTAGAGCATTGTCATCAGCCTCAATACGATTAATCTTGATACCCGTCTTCTTCGTGAAGTCACTGTAAAGTGCTTCATCAGTTTGGTAGTGACGAGCTGAATAGAGATTTAATTCTTTAGCATCCTGAGCGTGTAGTGGCAAAGCCATACAAAAGCTCAGAAGAAATGTAGCACTGAGTAGGAATTTGGATATTGATTGACTTGCCATTGTTGTATTTACGATCAGAATTAGAGTAAATCTAATGTATCACAAATACGAATGATTATCAATTAAGATTTAGAAATCACCCTGGAAAGCAGTAAAACAGGAAAAAGCCCAACTAAAACAATCGTTAAGGATGGTAATGCGAGCTCTGCAAGGCGCTCGTCTGCCGCCAATTGATAGGTAGCCACAGCCAAAGTATCAAAGTTAAAGGGGCGCAATAGTAGAGTTGCCGGTAACTCTTTCATCACATCC
>NZ_NCJB01000514.1:0-1228 GCF_002282275.1 Polynucleobacter sp. 39-46-10
TGGTTCGGCGGGGGCGAGGAGTTTGAAGCTGTTCACCATTTAACCTTTCCACGGTGTAGATAGGCTTTTTGTCTAAAGGTGAGTAGTAGATTGCAAAATCATCAAAGCAAAGGTCGCGCCCTTCCTGAGAAGTGCTGGGTATTTGCTGGGCTGGGAAAAGGTCTTTGCACTGATCGAACAGGGCAAATGCACTGAATGGCAGCCAAAGGGAGTTCAATAAGAAAAGTTTGACTAGGAAATTCATTGCATGTCAGTGTAATGAGAGTCGCCATCCGGCAGCTAAAGAATTGCGCCTATCGAGCGGGTAAGTTAGCTGTAGAGCAAGTCCTTGTCAGGGTTTACTCTCTGAATCTCAATGATGAATAGGGCTTGCAAAGTTTGAAGAGCGATAGATTTGTAGGTTGAAGCTATAAGTTCTACAACACTACCGGTAGCAACTATAGGCGCTAAAAATACTAGATGTACGGTTTTTTGACCCTGGCAGAAGTTTAAAAATAGTAAAAAAGTTGGATTTTCGGCACTTTTTTATGATATGAAATAAGCACCCACTAACTTCTATAAATCATTGAATTTAAACAATAAAATATCAAAAATTAGGACTTCCCCGGGGGGTAAGCGTATATCAAGACCTATAAGTTATTGAAACACCATTCTTTATTCTTGACTTGATATAAGAACCTTCTTAGGATGGCACATGTTTTTAACTTATTGCATTGCAACATAAATCAGATGTTTGATTTTTTGGTGTGCTGCAAGACCATGAATGATTAAATGTTTGTCTGCCGATTCGAATGACTTGCAACTAGCCCAGCCCCTAGGCGCTAAGGCTATGAAGTTGTTCTCTTACGCGCTCTCACCAGTTTATCGGGTGCTCAATGGCTTATTGATCGTGACAGTGTTCATGATCGTGGGGCTCTGGCTCTCCGGCAATGGTACTCAAGCGGGTGCATTTGATATGGCTCGCATCTTGGTTCCAGATGAAGCTCGCCAGATGGTTTGGCAAAACGGATTTGGAATGCTCGATCAATACCAAGAAGAGACTCCAAAGGCTCTGGACGATAAAGAAATCACCAGCGTGATCTACGACAAGGCTTCAGCAGGCTCTAGCAGCAGCCTGACAAGCTCTAGGCATCAAAAAGTAGCCCTTCTAGTGCCATCAGTAGCCCACGCGCAGGTGAAGCCAATCTCTCACCTATCGGATCGCATCCCAGCATCAAAAATTGATCCA
>NZ_NCJB01000515.1:0-1228 GCF_002282275.1 Polynucleobacter sp. 39-46-10
CTTTAATGGATTTTGGCTGACCTGGAAGGTTAATGACGAGGGCAGTATGCCCCTCGATCTCTCGCAAAACAGCGGTTTGTCGGGACAAAATCGCCGTAGGTACAAAACGTAGGCTAATTTGGCGCATTTGCTCGCCAAATCCGGGCATTTCCCGGGTCCCAGCATCCATGGTGGCCTCAGGGGTGACATCTCTCCGAGAGGGGCCTGTACCGCCTGTGGTGAGGACTAAATCACAGCCAAGATCATCGGTAAGCTCCACGATGGTTTCAGTGATGACTTCTCGCTCATCGGCAATCAGGCGCTCATGAAAGACATAGGGTGTGCTGAGGGCGCTTTCTAGCCAGCCTCGGAGGGCGGGAACCCCTTCATCTGTATAAATGCCTTTACTCGCTCTGTCAGAGATCGAGATTAGGCCGATTTTGATTTCGTCAGGGGAGGATCGTTTCCAGGCTTCGGTATGCTTCATGTTTCTATTCTAGCTATTATTAAGACATGTTTACATACTCATCAAACCAGTTTCAAGAAATCATTGATTTCATGCTCACGGATGCCAAAAGGCGGGGTGCCTCAGATGCGGTGGCAGAGGTTTCTGAAGGTCAGGGTCTTTCAGTTACCGTCCGTAAGGGTGAGGTTGAGACCATAGAGCAAAGCTTGGATAAGCAGGTTGGAGTAACGGTCTTCTTGGGGCATCGCCGCGGCAATGCAAGTACCAGTGATTTCACCAAGGAGTCTTTAAAGGCTACGGTTGAGGCTGCGTACCATATCGCTCAACATACGGCTGAAGATTTATGTGCCGGCCCTGCCGAAAAAGAACTTCTCGAAAAACATCCACTGGATCTCGATTTGTTTCATCCATGGGATTTAGATTCAGCAACTGCAATCGATATTGCACGTACCGCTGAAGGGGCTGCCTTTGCGGTGAGTAAGCAAATTCAAAATAGCGATGGGGCATCGGTATCTGCCCATCATGCACATTTCATGATGGGGACTAGTCATGGGTTTATGGGGGGTTACCCATTCTCTCGTCACTACATTTCATGTGCACCAATTGCAAATGAGGGTGGCAAGAAGTCGCTGATGCAAAGAGATGACTGGTATTCCAGTTCGCGCATCCCACAAGAGTTGGCCGATCCAGCTTCGATTGGTAAGTACGCAGCAGAGCGCGCACTTTCACGCCTTAAGGCAAGATCACTATCGACTCGCCGTTGCCCGGTTATTTTTGAGGCAC
>NZ_NCJB01000104.1:0-7860 GCF_002282275.1 Polynucleobacter sp. 39-46-10
TTTATAGGCTCTTGCACCCTATAATTTTCTCACTATGCCAACAAATGCACCAAACCCCGGCTCAAACGCCGAAGAATCAAGCTCCAACTTTCCTTTTGTGGGATGGCTGCGTGATGTTGCGCCCTATATACATAGCTTCCGCGAGAAGACCTTTGTTATTGCCTTTGCGGGCGAACTTGCCCAAGAAATCGGCCTCGAAAATCTGATTGAAGATATCGCCATGTTGCATGCCATGGGTATGCGCATTGTTTTAGTTCACGGCATTCGTCCTCAGATTGAAGAGCAACTCACGCTCCGCAATATTAAGAGTCAATTCGGTCAGAGTGCCATGCACAGCTATCGGATTACGGATGCAGCAGCTTTGGAGTGCGTCAAAGAAGCCGCCGGTGAATTGCGCCTTGATATAGAAGCAGCATTTAGTCGTGGATTACCCAATACACCGATGGCAGGCTCACGTATCTCTGTGATCTCGGGTAATTTTATTACAGCAATGCCTGTAGGAGTGGTTGAGGGAATCGATTACATCCATACTGGTTTAGTACGCAAAGTGGATTCCACCTCAATCAAGCTTTCGCTTGACAGCAACAAAATTGTGCTGCTTTCACCTTTGGGCTTCTCACCCACTGGTCAAGCATTTAATCTTGCTTTTGAGGATGTTGCCGCATCTACTGCTGCGGCACTAAAAGCGGATAAGCTAATTTTCTTAAGCCCTTATGCTGGCTTAAAGGATGAGGAAGGTGATTACATCACCGAACTATCTATGCCGCAACTTCAAGAGTATGTAGCCCAGCATCCAAAGCTCGATCTAGGCATGAAGAGTTTGTTAAATATCTCTGGCAGAGCGATTCGTGCCGGGGTCAGCCGCGTGCACTTCCTGCCCTGTAATCAGGATGGCGCCCTCTTGGAAGAACTCTTTACCCATGATGGTATTGGCATGATGCTAGCCTCCTCCGATATTGAGAATTTACGCGAAGCCAATCAAGATGACGTTGGTGGCATCTTGCAGCTTACTAGCCCGCTTGAAGAAGAGGGGATCTTGGCTGCTCGCGGTCAAGACGTTATTGAGCGTGATATTCAGCGCTTCTCTGTTATTGAGCATGACCGTGTTCTTTTTGGCTGTGCTGCCCTATTCCCCTTCCCTAATGGCGTGGGCGAGCTTGCTTGCCTCGCAGTAGATCCCGACGTTCAAGGCTCCGGTGATGGAGAGCGTTTACTCAAACGTGTGGAGATGCGGGCAAAACGGGAAGGCATTAAAAAGCTCTTTGTTTTGACAACCAGAACAGAGCATTGGTTTTTGAAGCGTGGCTTTAAGCGCGCCTCTGTTGATGATCTTCCAGAAGAAAGAAAACAGATTTATAACTGGGATCGTAAATCCATGGTTCTTACCAAGGATCTATAAGTCTTTATGGTTTTCTTTGGATTACATTATTTTGATTTAGTACATCGTATTTGAAAGGCATTACAAATGGCACGCATGGTTCAATGCATCAAACTAAATAAGGAAGCTGAAGGCATGGACTTTGCTCCACTTCCTGGCGATCTTGGTAAAAAGATTTGGAATCAAGTTTCTAAGCAGGCCTGGGCCGACTGGTTAAAACACCAGACCATGCTCATTAATGAGAATCGCCTGAATATGGCCGATCCTCGTGCTCGCCAATACCTACTCAAGCAGGTTGAAAAGTACTTCTTTGAAGGTGGTGCAGACATGGCTCAGGGCTACGTACCGCCAACTGAATAATTATTTTTGAAATCGCTTGACGAGTTAAATTCGAAGGCATAGGATGAGATCGTAGTCAGTCAGATCTCGTGAACGGCTACATTGGCGAAAGCCAATACTCGTAAGCATATCTATGTGCTTATGGGCACTGGGAACTAAATCTCTTCCCTTTGCCTGCGCCATGAATAATCATGGCAAACAAACCCGATGGATCAGCTTGCTGCCCCGTCGGGTTTTTTATTTAAAAGGTAATTCTACTTACGCCAGACACATTGCTTACCAGCAAAATATTGGCCTTCTCTTTCGCAAATAGACCAACAGTAATGACGCCGGCAATCTGATTGATTTGAGCTTCAAGCGCAAGTGGATTGGAGATCTTCAAGCCAGCGACATCCAAAATCCATCCACCGTTATCCGTCACAAAAGGCTGGCTTGGCGTCTGCCCCAAATCCATACGAGTCTCTTTTGCCATCCTAAGCGTTACTGTTCCGCCCAACTTGGCCAACTCCTGAGCAACAATTCCTCTGGACAAGGGGATGATCTCGACTGGCAAGGCAAAGTTACCCAGTACCGGAACCTGTTTGGATGAGTCGCAAATGCAGATGAATTGCTTCGCCATCGAGGCAATAATCTTTTCGCGGGTTAAAGCACCCCCTCCACCCTTGATCATGTGACCTGCAGGATCGATTTCATCTGCACCATCCACATAGGCAGGCAGTTGATTCACCTCGTTGGGATCCAGGACCTTAAAACCATGCTTTAAAAGGCGTTCAGTCGTGGCGTTAGAGCTCGATACTGTTCCGGCAAAATGATCCTTATGGGCTGCCAAGGCATCAATAAAGCAGTTGGCAGTTGAGCCAGTTCCAACGCCCAAGATCTGACCTGCAGGTAGCTTTAGCACCTCATCCCGCGCCGCTTCACCTACCAATTGCTTGAGTTGATCTTGATTCATGATCTTGCCCGATACCCTTATCTAAAGTGGAACAGCCTTATTTATGCATCTATCATATGATATTCAATTCATTCACCTGATTAATTAATCGAGAGCATTGCAAACAACGATGACATCACCCTCTACCGCACTGAGCCAACTCAAACAACTCACTACCGTCGTGGCCGATACCGGCGACTTTGAGCGTATGCAGGAATACCAACCCCAGGATGCGACTACCAATCCATCCCTGATACTCAAGGCGGCGCAGCAACCTAACTATCAGGCATTGGTACATCAAGTTAAATCAGCTCATCTTGGCATGAAACCAGTCGATCTAGTCGACCATATCCTAGTGGCTTTTGGTCTGGAGATTTTGAAGATCGTCCCAGGACGGGTTTCAACTGAAGTTGATGCCCGCCTCTCTTTTGACACTCAGGCAACCATTAACAAAGCAAAACACCTTATCGCCTTGTATGAGTCTCATGGCATTGATCGTAAGCGCGTCTTGATCAAGCTAGCTGGCACTTGGGAGGGCATCCAGGCAGCCAAGACTTTGGAGGCCAAAGGCATTCATTGCAATATGACCCTGCTCTTCTCTTTGGTGCAAGCTGCGGCCTGTGGTGCAGTTAATGCAAAATTGATTTCTCCATTTGTGGGACGGATTACCGATTGGAATAAAAGCAAACTCGGTAGCAATTGGAGTGATGTCGATAATGGCGGCGCAAATGATCCTGGGGTCACATCCGTCAAGCGCATCTTCCATTACTACAAGCACTTTGGGATCGCTACCGAAATCATGGGCGCCAGCTTTCGTAACACCAGTCAAATTCTAGAGCTAGCCGGGTGCGACTTACTGACAATCAGCCCAGAACTGTTGGGTGACCTTCAGAAGAGTACGGTTTCGGTTGAGAAAAAACTCAATGCCATCAATGCAGAGAGCGCTCTTGCTAGCGAGAATATCTCAGCCCTCAAGCTAGATGAATCCAACTTTAGATTGCAATTAAATAATGATGCGATGGCTACTGAAAAGTTAGCTGAAGGGATAAGAAATTTCTGTATTGATACTGAAAAACTAGAAGCACTATTAAGCAAGTAAGTCTTTAGATTGGTCTATTGAGGAGTCAAAATGATTATTCATTGCCCGCATTGCAATAAAGGGAATCGCATTCCCGCTGAAAAACTCAATCAGACACCAGTTTGTGGTGCCTGCAAACAAGAACTTCTTTCGCTTCCTATCAATGCCACTGCCACAAACTTTAGTGATCTTGTGACTCAGTTAGCGATGCCGGTGATAGTGGATTTCTGGGCACCATGGTGCGGGCCATGCAAGATGTTTGGCCCGACCTTTCAGTCGAGTGCCATTAGCCATGCAAATCAAGTTTTATTTGTGAAAGTGAATACTGAAGCAGAACAACTACTCGGATCACAATGGAATATTCGCTCCATCCCAACGTTAGCAGGATTTAAGAATGGTAAAGAGGCTCACCGAGTTAGCGGCGCACTACCTCCAGCCCAACTTGAGCAATTTGTGCAGCAACTGCTTGCTTGATGAATCCCGAATTACTTCTTCGCGGTATTGATACCTAAAATACTGTAAGCCGGACAGATACCCATCATACCGGTAAGTAGTGGGATGATGCCAATCCAAGCCCAGGGGCCCGTAATTCCGAAGCCTGCGAGACCCATTAAGGTAACGCCAACGGTCATCCGCAGCACGCGGTCAGTGTGTCCGATATTGCATTTCATGGGAAGCCTCTTAGGTAAATAGATGGATTTACTGCTTACTTAGACTCTTTAGCTAAACGCTGCCTTAAAGCCTCATATAAGCATACGCCACTCGCTACAGAAACATTCAAACTCTCAACAACACCCTTCATCGGAATGCGCACCAACTCATCACAAGTCTCGCGAGTTAAGCGGCGCATGCCTTCACCCTCAGCACCCATGACAATACCAATAGGGCCCGTGAGATCCAAATCATAAATCGATTTTTCAGCCTCATCGTCGGTGCCAATCAACCATACGCCGGCTTCTTGCATCTCTTTCATGCTTCGAACTAGGTTGGTAACGGTAATTACCGGCATTACTTCTGAAGCACCACTAGAGACCTTGCTAACAGTAGCATTGATCGATGCCGAACGATCTTTTGGGATAACTACTGCATCAACACCTGCACCATCGGCAACACGCAAACAGGCGCCAAAGTTATGGGGATCAGTTACGCCATCCAAAACCAAGAACATCACTTTGCTTTGATTACTTTGGGCATCCTCTACCACTTCGGTAATAGTGCGTGCAATGGTCATCTTCTCTGCTAGAGCCACTACACCCTGATGGCGATCGTGGCCAGCGAGTTTATGAAGACGCTCAGCATCGGCCGCATGCAATCTTTCACCTAATATCTCTTCGGCCTGCTTAAGAAAGTCACCCATGCGGCGATCGCGTCGACTCGGATCAAAATATACCGACTTGAGGCTTGCTGCATCCACTCGTAAGCGTGCCTGTACCGCATGAAAACCAACTAATATTTGCTTCATCTTTACTGATCTCTATTCTTGATTGCTACTTATTTACGACGCGCTTTAGTGCTACGAACAGGTGGCTTCGTGCCAGCAGGCTTGCCGGCTGACCTAGCAGGCTTACCAGATTTAGCGACCTTACTTGCAGTTCGTCCAGCTTGATTCTTCGACTGATTGGCGCCAAGATTACCAGCAGACTTAGCGGCATTCACATTAATACCAGAATGCTTTTGAGGCTCTTTGCTACCAGGGCGACCTTTTTTTGGTGACGCTTTTTTATTGGGCCTACCAGTATCGCTAGCCAACACAATTTGACGGCGATTGGTAGTGCCCCCTGGCTCCAAGCCAACTGACTTAACCAGACTAAATTCAATCTTGCGGGCGTCAAGGTCAACTCGGCTAACCAAGACATGCACTCGATCGCCTAAGCGGTAACGAATACCCGTTCTCTCCCCACGGAGCTCTTGGCGAGCTTCGTCATACTGGAAATAATCTCCGCCTAATTCAGTTACGTGAATCATGCCCTCGACAAAAAGGTTTTCTAGTTGCACAAATAAACCAAATGAGGCTACACCGGTTACTGTACCCGCATACTCTTGACCCAAGTGGTCACGCATGTAGTAACACTTAAGCCATGCCTCAACGTCACGAGATGCTTCATCTGCACGACGCTCATTAGATGAGCAATGAACTCCGAGTTGACCCCAAATCGGTAATGCTGCATTAGCGCCTTTGGGTAATTTGGGTAAACGCGTGCCATTCGCTGCAGCTTCTTTTGCATCGCTATGAGACTTCTTCGCATTGACGGCATTTTCACGACCTTTGCCCTTACGCGGCAAAGTCAGGTTCAGCGGAACCATGGGTGGCAATACTGGTGTGTATGGCTTCTTAGCCAGAATCGCCTTGATAACACGATGAGTCAATAAATCAGGATAGCGACGAATCGGACTTGTGAAATGCGAGTACGCAGGATATGCCAGGCCAAAGTGACCTTCGTTGTCCGGCTGATACATTGCCTGTTGCATAGAACGCAAAACAACTGACTGAAGCATATTGGCATCAGGACGCTCTTTGATTTCACGCATGAGTTTGGCATAGTCTTTTGGCTTCGGCTTTTCACCGCCGCCCAATGACAAACCAGAGGTACGCAATACCTGACGCAAGGTGACTAATTTTTCCTCAGAGGGTTCACCATGAACGCGATACAAACTGAGGTGCTTATTCTTATCAATGAAGTCTGCAGCACACACGTTAGCTGTCAGCATGCACTCTTCAATTAGGCGGTGCGCATCATTACGTAAGCGCGGCTCAATACGCAGAATCTTGCCTAGCTCATTACTAATAATCTGGGTTTCAGTTGTCTCAAACTCGATAGCACCACGTTTTTGACGTGCATCTAATAGAATTTTGTAGAGGGAGTAGAGATTGGTCAATAAAGGCCTGAACTCAGAAAAACGTGTTGCTTCGGGACCTTTGCTATTCGAAAGAATCTCCCACACGGTATCGTATGTAAAGCGTTGCGCAGAATGCATCACTGCTGGATAGAATTGGTAAGCCAGCACTACTCCGTTCGCATCGACAACTGAGTCGCACACCATGCACAGACGATCAACACCAGGATTGAGCGAGCAAAGGCCATTAGAGATCTTCTCTGGCAGCATTGGTATGACCCGTCTCGGGAAATACACTGAGGTTGCCCGCAGAAGACCTTCATCATCTAAAGGTTGGCCAGGCTTGACATAATGGGATACGTCGGCAATGGCGACAATCAGGCGCCAAGCCTTGCTCTTGCCATACATAACCGGCTCGCAATACACCGCATCATCAAAGTCACGCGCATCAGCACCATCAATAGTGACCAAGGGAACATCGCGTAAATCGACTCGGCCTTCAAGATCGGATTGCTGAACAGTATCAGGCAATGCATCGGCTTCTTTTTTAACGGCTGCTGAAAATTCATGGGGAACACCATACTTACGTACAGCGATTTCAATTTCCATACCTGGATCATCGATCTCACCGAGAACCTCCACAACACGGCCAACTGCTTGACGGTAACTATCTGGATAGTCGATGATTTCGACACTCACCACTTGACCTAATTTGGCATTGCCCTGGCCTTTTGGTGGAATCAAAATATCGTGACCGATACGCTTGTCTTCCGGCGCAACAATCAAAACACCATTCTCATTTAAGAGGCGTCCAATAACTACTTTATTGGCGTGCAAAATTACATCGACGATCTGACCTTCTGGTCGACCACGGCGATCCGTTCCTAATACTCTGACATTGACTCTATCGCCATGCATAACGCGGGACATTTCTCTTTCAGAAAGAAAGATATCTTCACCGCCGTCATCAGGGATAACAAATCCAAATCCATCTCGGTGACCCTGGACTGTACCTAAGCGGTCAGCCTCTCGTGGCACCAAGTTTTTTGCTTTACGCATTTAATTCCTTCGGCAATAGATGCCTTATATATCGATCATTATTCTTGTTTAGGCTACTGTATCAAACCACTCGGTCTGAAGGGGAAAAGCCCAAAGGGGGTTATAAAGTGGGCCAAAAGGCGCATACCTTTATAATAACGGCATGCCCAGGTGGCGAAATTGGTAGACGCACCAGCTTCAGGTGCTGGCGATCGTAAGGTTGTGGGGGTTCGAGTCCCTTCCTGGGCACCAAATACACCT
>NZ_NCJB01000516.1:0-1222 GCF_002282275.1 Polynucleobacter sp. 39-46-10
AATTGAAAGTATTCCAGTTGTAGCTGCATGCTTTGAGTTTCAATATATGGGTGGCTCGATGGGTTCAGTTGTTGGTGAGCGTTTTGCCCGTGGTGTGCAAGAAGCCATCGCCAAAAAGTGTGCATTTATCTGCGTAACAGCTACCGGCGGTGCGCGTATGCAGGAAAGTTTGCTCTCTCTTTTCCAGATGGCTAAGACCAACTCCATGTTGACCTTACTCTCTAAAAAAGGTTTGCCTTACATCAGCGTTTTGACTGACCCAACTATGGGCGGAATCTCTGCTAGCTTCGCCTTTATGGGTGACGTAGTAATGGCTGAGCCTAAAGCCTTGATTGGCTTTGCAGGTCCGCGTGTCATTGAACAAACTGTTCGTGAAAAATTACCAGATGGCTTTCAGCGTTCTGAGTTCTTATTGCAAAAGGGTGGCATTGACATGATTGTGGATCGTCGCCAAATGCGCGGTGAAATCGCTCGTCTCTTGGCATTGCTCCAGCAGCTTCCTGAGCCTGCGATTGCGGGTAGCGCAGCTGTATAAAGCGCTTGAGTTCCGCACACCAATCTCCCATTCTGTTTTCTAGCCTAACGGCTTGGCTTAGTCACCTCGAAACAGCCCACCCAGTCGGTATCGACATGGGTCTAGATCGGATTAATCGAGTTAAAGAAGCTCTGGGCTTGCACTTTGATTGCCCGGTGATCACTGTTGCTGGGACGAACGGCAAGGGCTCAACTTGCGCTTATCTTGAGAGTATCTTGCTGGCCTCTGGCTATAGAGTGGGTTGTCATATGTCTCCTCACTTACTGGTCTTTAACGAGCGTGCTCGAGTCAATGGTGAGGAAGTAAAAGATGATCTCTTACTAGAGCATTTTGCCGCCGTTGAGAAAGCGCGCGTCAGCATAGTGGATGCTCCAACGCTAACGTATTTTGAATTCACTACCTTGGCAATCATGCATTTATTTTCTAAGGCAAATTTAGATGCTGTTGTCCTTGAGGTTGGCATGGGTGGTCGTTTAGATGCCGTAAATATTGTTGATGCAGATTGCGCGATCGTCACTAGTATTGATATTGATCACGCTGATTTTTTAGGCGGTACACGTGAGGCAATTGGTCTTGAGAAGGCTGGTATTTTCCGCGCAGGTGCAATTGCAGTCTGTGGCGATCCTGTACCCCCCCAATCCCTAATTGATCATGCTGAAAAACTGGGTTGTGATTTATGGCTTCAAG
>NZ_NCJB01000517.1:0-1220 GCF_002282275.1 Polynucleobacter sp. 39-46-10
GTGGTAAAGAGTTCATGGCGCTTTATGAAGAGGTGCTTCAAGACTTGCGCACCCTCATGAATATCCCGGATTCCTATGAAATCTTGATGCTTCAAGGCGGTGGTTTGGGTCAGAATGCTGCTATTCCGATGAACCTCATGCCATTGGCTAAGAATGGTCCTAAGGCAGACTTTTTAGTGACTGGTGTTTGGTCTGAAAAATCATTTAAAGAAGCAGAGAAGTATGGTGTTGCTCACTTAGCTGCATCTTCTGCATCTGAAAAATTTAATACGATTCCTGCAAGATCTTCTTGGCAACTATCGGATGATGCTGCTTATGTTCACTACTGTGCTAATGAAACTATTGGCGGCGTAGAGTTTTCGGATGTGCCTGATGTCAATGGCAAGTTATTAGTCGCAGATATATCTAGCAATATTCTCTCCAAAGAAATGGACGTCACAAAATGTGGCGTTTGGTTTGGTGGGGCGCAAAAAAATATTGGCCCATCTGGCGTGACGATTGTGATCGTGCGTAAGGACTTGATGGGGCACAGCATGAAGATCACTCCGTCGATTTGGGATTGGTCTAAGCAGGCGGCAACTGACTCAATGCTCAACACGCCACCAACTTTTTCAATTTATATGGCGGGACTAGGCTTTAAATGGTTGCTAAAGCAGGGTGGTGTAAAGGTAATTGAGAAACGCAATCAAGAAAAAGCAGAGTTGCTCTATAACTTTTTAGATCAAAGCAGTCTTTACGAGAATCGCATTCCTAAAGAATATCGCTCCAGAATGAACGTTACCTTCTTCTTGAAGGATGAAAATTTAAACGCTCAGTTCTTGGAGCAATCTAATGCAGCAGGCTTAGTTGCCTTGCGTGGTCATAAGGCGGCTGGTGGCATGCGCGCCAGCATTTACAACGCAATGCCAATCGAAGGCGTCAAAGCCTTAGTAGAATTTATGCGTGACTTTGAAAGGCGTGCATCATGAGCTCCAAAGACCAGAGTACTGAAGAGCAGCGCCTTGCGCCAATTCGCGAGAAAATTGATGCGCTAGACGCACAGATTTTAGATTTGTTGTCACAGCGTGCAAAAGCAGCCCAAGAAGTTGGCCACATTAAAGGTGGCTTTTCATCGCCAGTGTTTAGGCCAGAGCGAGAGCGACAGGTTGTCGCACGCTTACAAGAGCTTAGTAGCGGCCCATTATTGCCCGATGGCATCGCTGCAATTTGGCGCGAGGTGA
>NZ_NCJB01000105.1:0-7835 GCF_002282275.1 Polynucleobacter sp. 39-46-10
TGGATGGAATCTAATATGTGTTTGATTTTTGCGCGCTGCGCATCCATCAGTGATTGCTTATCACCTTCTGAGAACCATGCACTTGAATAGCTCATAGTGGGGTCTAGCCAGAGGCTATAGAAGGCATTACCTAGATCATAGTGAGCATGGATATTTTTACGACTTCCAGATTTGGAGTTGTCTCTAAACCAATGTCTCAGGCGATACGCTATGGAGCCCAACCAACTCCCATAGATTGCTTTTTCTAGAATGGTGCGGTTCCGAATAGCTAGCTCTAGAACAGCCTTGAGATCAGGTGTATTCCATTCACCTCGAATATAACTCTCGGCAAAGCCAATATCGCCATGGGATAGCACTTGTTTAAATACAGACCAATCTAAAACCTGAATCTCTGCATGTAGTTGATCTGACTTATTTCCGAATTCCCTTATTTCTTTATTTGGCAGTGTCAGAACCAAATGCCCACTTCGCAATTGCGCTAAGAGACCTAAAAGGGTGTGTGTGCTTGCACGATATTGCTGTTGCTTTGATTTCGGCCTATCCGGACGGGAGAAGGTGAGGCGAGACAGTAGTGATTGACCGGGGCGATTCATCGGGTAATTTCAAGTTCTGGTGGTTTGGGTTTTGAATGAAAGGGTACACCTTTTAGCCATAATTTCAATGCTTGCCAATGAATGCGGCCAATCACACCAAGACTCATTAGCGGGTAGCGTAGAAAGGCAAGGTAAAGTGCACTTTTACTCAGGGGTTGAGCTAGGCCACTGATGCTGGTGTTGATCAATGGACTTCCATCCTCATGGAGCTCAATTCGACAAACGATATTTCTCTTGGAGCGACTGTCCTGTGAAAATAAGAAACGGAAATGGTATTCCCCGCGAACATCGCAGAAAGGTGATACGTGAAACACTTTCTTGCTCACCAAGGTCTCTCCAGATTTCAGTGCTTCACCAGAGTCATGGTGAAGTAAGTAGCAGTGTCGTTCGCCAAAAGTATTATTCACTTCAGCCAATACAGCCTGAACTTGTCCATTGGCTTGAGTGCAGATCCAAAAGCTGACAGGATTGAAGACATAGCCTAGTACTCGCGGGAAGGTTTGCAACCAAATCTCGCCATCAATATGCTGAATGTGGTGCTGCTCAAGAATCGCTTCAATCCATGACAGGCTATCTACATTCCCTATTCCATGATCTTGATCGAAGAATGAAAAAAGTCCGAACTGATTGTCTTTGAGACCATGCTTACTGAGTAGTTGCGGATCGTTCCTGCGTGCACGCATTGGAATGGATAAAGTAAATACACCGTAGCCAAACGCATTTTTTGCGGGACGAAAACGCCGATGCTTTACCGTACCAAAATTAATCGTTGGCAAATTCATTTACTGAACATCTTTAATGGAATTGGGCAGGGCGCGATGAGCAATTTTTTCCATTAGATCCATTGCCACTAATTCACCTGAACGTAAACCGTCTTCATGAAAGCCAAACCCAGTCCATGCGCCGCAATACCAAATCGAGGAATTGCCCTGAATTAAGGGCAGCTCTTTTTGTGCCTGGACCGCGCGCATATCAAATACGGGATGCGAGTAATGAATTTCTTCATGGACTAGCGATGGGTTGGGATCGGTTAGTGGGTTTAGGCTCACAATAATTTGCGTTCTATCGAATGCTGAAGGCAGAGGTTGTAAGCGGTTGATTAAATAATTGACGCTGACGTGTTGTTGCGCGGTTGGTGTCGCACCAGATTTTGCAGTGTAGTTCCAAGCTGCCCAGCAGCGCTCAGTGGCCGGTAAAAAATTCCGGTCTGTATGCAAAATTGCACGATTCTTTTGATAAGGTACAGAGGCCAAAATATTCCGAGCATCTTGGTCAATGCCATGGACTAACTCTAAAGTCTGATCGCTATGACAAGCCATCACTACTTCATCAAACCAGTGAGATCCTAAGGGGGTAATGACTTCGACCTGAGAATTTTCTGATTTACGGGCATTGACACGAGAAACCGATTCGCGCACAAATTGGACTTGCTGTTTTTCTAGCGCCGCGACTAAAAGCTTCACGTATTCTCTCGAACCTCCTTTAACAGTAAGCCATTGCGGACGATTTTGAATTTGTAAAAGACCATGGTTGTGACAGAAGCGAACCATGGTCTGAATTGGAAATTCCAGCATCTGCTCAACTGAGCATGACCAAATAGCACCAATCATTGGCAAGAAATAATTTTCTCTAAAGCTAGTGCTAAAGCGGTTGCGATCTAAAAAATCTTTAATACGCTCATCTGGCTCTGAGTATTCAAGCTTAGCAGTGATTTGTTCTTCTGCGAGTCGAGTGGCGAGACGATTGAAGCGTAGGATGTCATAAGCCATTCTCCAGAATGACAATGAGAATAAATTTTTTCTTTGTCCAAAAAAAGAATTGATGTCGTTGCCGGCCCATTCAATCTTTTTGTTGCGCCCTATTTTTTCTCCGGCATCAATCGAGACAGAAAAAGACATTTCTGATGGAGCAATTGGAACTTGAATTTCCTCAAATAGACGAACTAAGCGGGGATAGGTTTTACGATTAAATACCAAAAAACCAGTATCTACCCCGTGAGTCAGCTTACCTTCAGAAGTTTCTATTGTGAGATCTACTGTATTGCTATGACCACCAATATGATTGCCGCCTTCGAATACAGTGAGATCTAAGTCTGGGTACTGTCTTAATGCATATGCGCATCCCAAACCAGAAATACCGGCGCCTATGATGGCAACTTTTTTCTTACCCACTAAATTTTCTCTCCAAGAAGTTTCTCTATTTCACTAGTAATGCTGCTGCTCGTTGGTTTAGTCAAGCTGCCATATGAATCCACTACATTACCATTGCGATCAATAAGATATTTATAAAAATTCCATTTGGGGGTTGTACCAGTTTTAGCAATGAGCATCTTAAATAAAGGATTGGGCTTGCTGCCACTGACCGAGCTCTTAGCAAACATAGGGAACTTTACGTCATAGGTATTTTTGCAGAAGTCAGCAATGTCTTTATTGCTACCTGGTTCTTGTTGCCCAAAATCATTTGATGGAAATCCTAATACAACTAAGCCATGATCTTTGTATTTAGCATATACCTTCTCTAGATCCTCATATTGACTTGTAAAACCGCAAAAGCTCGCTGTATTGACGACCAAAATGACTTTTCCCTGATATTGGCATAGGCTTTGAGGCGCTTCATCCTGCAATCTCGGAAAACTGTGGGACAAAAGAGGACTACAGTTGGGTGATGCTGTTGGCGCAGCCTGAACCAATTGCGTTGCAGACACCAGAAAGAGAAGTGCCAATAAATGTCTTGGCAAGTTACGAATCATTTTGAGCCTATAAAAGGGGTGGGGATGTCCAAGTCTAAGACATTCTGACAAATATCGTTGAGCCTGGCTCAATGCCATTAATATGACGCTATGAGCTCCCTACCTTTACCTTCTTTTGAGTCCAAAGTCTGCGCGCTGGCAGACCTGGAGGCTCGTATTTCCGAACTACCAAGACCTCTGGTGTTTACGAACGGCGTCTTTGATATTTTGCATCGCGGACATGCTAGTTACTTGGCTCAAGCGCGAGCATTAGGAGCGAGTCTGGTCGTGGGCGTGAACTCAGATGCCTCGGTCAAAATGTTGGGTAAGGGCGATGACAGGCCTATTAATACCGAGGCTGACCGCCAGGCTTTATTGGCGGCGTTAGAGAGTGTAGATTTAACCGTATTATTTACGGAGCAGACCCCAGTTAATCTGATTGCAAAAATTCATCCGGATATTTATGTCAAGGGTGGAGATTATGAGATCGATACCCTTGAAGAAACGCGTTTGGTAAAAACCTGGGGCGGCAAAGCAGTCGCTATTCCATTTTTATATGAGCGATCTACTACAACGCTACTGGGTAAGATTCGCACTAGCTAAGCACAGCAAATTAAAAAGAGCTAGTACTTAAAGATTTTGCAAGAGCCAAGCCCAAAGCCCACGCAGTACCAAGCCTTCGATAGGCTCAATGGGTAAGGCAGCTAGCTCAGGAAATTGTTTAATTGCATTTGCCAAAATTTTGGCATTACCACCGTCAAGCCAAATTCGTTCGACAGGATGATTCATTGCTTTGGCTAAATACACTGCTTGCAGTATTGCTCCCATTTGAGCTGCATCACACCCTCCGGTAATAGCTTCATCCGTTGTAATACCAAAGCCTGCTTGTATTTCAGGCTTACTAGGGCGAACTGCTAATGGAAGTTGGGCAGTATTTTTTTGAAGGCTCTCATGCATCAAGCTAAGGCCCGGCAAAATCCAGCCGCCGTAATGAACGCCATTACCACCTAGTAAGTCAATGGTCGTAGCCGTCCCAGCGTTAATCACCAGGGTATTGGTATTGGAGAGTGCTCTTGCACCAATCAGTGCGGCCCATCGGTCTGCACCCAGTTTACTTGGGTCTTGATAGAGTGTGCGTACACCCTCATAAGTACTGCCACCTGAAAGCTGCTTCCATTCAAGCTCTTGCCATTGCGGAAATAGGCTGCGTAGATTTTGAATTGCAGCATTGCCAGCCACACAGCAAAATGCAATTGCATCTGGTTTTGGTATTGTTTTAGAAATATAGTCGGATAGCTCAGCACGTAGCTCGGGTGATTTGAATGACTTGTTGCTAATCGATCCAGAATATGACCACAGTTTTTTGTTGCGGTCTGAAATGTTTTGTGTTGATTCGACGGCGGCCCACTTCAGCCGAGTATTACCAAGATCAAAAACTAAATAGAGACTCATGATTGCACTCGCAAAGAAACATCGCCTGCATGAATGACAATGGATTTGTCCTGCTGCTTTAGGATCAGTGCGCCAGCGTCATCAACACCAGCAGAAATTCCGATGATAGGCTCTTTGCCTGCGCCTGATATGCAAACAGATTGATTGTTATATGCATCCCACTGCGCCCATGAATTTTTAAAATAGCCAAATCCATGTTGCTTAAATTGAGCTAAATGCTTTTCAAATGAATCAATGAGTTTTAGCCAAATAAACTCAGTATCAGGAAGAGGTGTTTGGTGGGGAACGAGTTGATCCAAAGCAGCAACACCAAGTGAGGATTGGGTATCCAGATTCTTTGCAAGCACTAATGCATTGCGTAGATTTAGGCCCAGCCCGATCACCATCCACGTAGGTGAGCTTGGGTTGCTTTGCCCACCTTCAATCAGAATGCCACCAAGTTTGGAATGATTTAGCAGTAAATCGTTTGGCCACTTTAGCCTTAAACCTTGCTGATAGAGTGCGTGTTCATTGGTTCCTAGAGCCTCAGCAATGCCGGAGACGACTGCCAGCCCTACTACTAAACTGAGTCCGCTAAGCTCATTAGGGCGCTTATTGAATGGGTAGGCCAAGGAAAAGCATAGGGTGTCTTCTGGGCTGGAAAGCCAAGCCCTTCCAGCCCTGCCTTTGCCAGAAGTCTGCTCGTGGGCAATGCGAGCAACAGGATCGATTAATTCCCCTGCGCGCCAGCGGGCCAATAAATCATCATTGGTCGATTTAGTGCTAGCAACACGTTCTAGGATGCAATTCGGATTCATTTTCCTATTGTAGAAAGATCTAGCCTAGCTGACCTAGAATAAGGGAATGCATCACGAAGATCAGCGTCCTCGCAAGTTTGTTTGGCCCCTCCAGGCGATGCCTTTAGCCAGGGCCATTAGTTTGAGCTACGCGCTTTTAATCCTTTATGTCAGCCTCAATCCCTTTGATTTCCACTTTGACAATGGTATTGCTGCATTAGCGTGGTTAGATGCCCCTTTGCCTCGCTTCATCACGCTATTTGATGTCTCGGTCAATATCTTGGCCTATATTCCCCTGGGATTTATGTTGGTCTTTGCCTGTTATCCGCGTTGGCGTAATTTTGTTGCCTTAGGAATTGCTTTGGGCTTGAGTGCAGTTTTAGCATTGAGCGTGGAGTCCTTGCAAACCTGGCTACCCACCCGGATACCGAGCCAAATGGATTGGTGGGCCAATGTATTGGGCGCTTTGTTAGGCGGCCTGCTGGCTATCCCCTTAGGTCCTCAGTGGCTCTCTGGTAGTGTGGTGCGCCGTCGTTTTGACCAATGGTTTGGATTGAACTGGGCCGCTTGCGCCCTGTTTCTCCTTTTTCCTTGGACTCAGATCTACCCTCAGAGTTCTTGGCTTGGAACGGGAGTATGGGGACATGCGATTTTTGCCTCGGTTGACTGGGGAACTATGGTGATAAACCATGTTGTACAGGAATCCATCATTACAGCGGTTTGCTGGTTGGGTGCCGGGCTTTTACTATCGCTAGGGATGCGTACAAAAGCTCCCCAGTGGAAAATCTTGAATAGCCTGCTTTGCTTCACCGTTATAGTAAAAATTGCCTTTACGGCATTGCAATTCGGGGCAGTATTTAGCTTGGTGTGGCTCACGGCTGGCGCTATCTGGGGGATGCTGCTGGGAAGTCTGTTACTGAGATGGGCCCTCCGGTTTTCGGTAAGCAATAAAGTTTGGCTTGCGATCACTTGTTTGTTGAGTGCAACCCTGGCAATTAATCTCTTACCAGACAATCCTTACTTCATTTTGACATTACGGCAGTGGTACCAGGGCCGGCTATTACACTTTAATGAACTAATGCAATGGGTTTCAGTAGTATGGTTGCCATTGGCGTTAATTTGGGCACTCCGAAATCGGACTACCTTTAATTCAAAAACTTGATTGAGATAATGTATGAGCTTTAAGCACCATGTTTTTTTCTGCCTAAACCAGCGTAAGAATGGCGAAGATTGTTGCGATCGTCATAATGCATTTGCATTATTTGAGTATGCAAAAAGTCGTGTGAAAGAGTTGGGTTTATCAGGCCCAGGAAAAATTCGCATAAACAAGGCAGGATGTTTAGATCGCTGCGCTGATGGACCGGTAGCAGTAATTTATCCAGAGGGTATTTGGTACACATTTGTCGACACTGAAGATATTGAAGAAATTATTCAGTCACACTTAGTGCAGGGGCGCCCAGTAGAGCGTTTGCAGTTAGCTTAAAAAGATTTCAGAAAGCGTTTCCATGAATAGCCGTACAAAAATCATTCATATTGATGGTGTTGTGGGTCAAATCGAAATGTCGATTGACCTACCGGATGAGTTAAAAACGAATACTGATTTTTTAGTGAGGGGTTTAGCCCTAGTTGCCCATCCTCATCCGTTAATGGGTGGAACGATGGATAACAAAGTCGCACAAACCATGGCGCGTGCTTTTAATCAGTTGGGTTACGTCAGTGTTCGTCCGAATTTTCGAGGCGTAGGGGCCACTGCTGGTGTTCATGATGACGGTATTGGCGAGATGGAAGATCTACTGCATGTCACTGATTGGATGCGAACTCCCTCAAGCTGGAATCAATTTGAAGCTAGCTCACAACAAGCGTGGACCCAGACTGCAAATACTTTGCCTTTAGTCGTTTCTGGTTTCTCATTTGGAAGTTTTGTTGGGACTCATTTAGTGCAACGTTTGTCAGAACTTGGACGCCCAGCTGAACGACTCGTCATAGTGGGAAGTGCTGCAGGTAAGTGGGTCTTGGCACCTGTGCCTGCCGATACGATTTTGATTCATGGCGAGGTGGATGAAACTATTCCCTTGATCGATGTCTTAGATTGGGCGCGTCCTCAAGAATTAACTGTTCAGGTAGTGCCAGGCGCAGATCATTTTTTTCACCGACGTCTACATTGCATACGTAACATCATCACCGGTGCTTGGTTAGGTATGCCTGATCATCGCAATCAATAAACTACCAAGCAAATTAGAAAGATCAATACATGACTGAAGATAGAAAATCTCTTATTGAATATCC
>NZ_NCJB01000518.1:0-1219 GCF_002282275.1 Polynucleobacter sp. 39-46-10
TTGTTTTGCGCATCAGTTAATTTGTAGCGCAGGGATACAACGGTATTTTTTTCGATCTTCATGCGTAATTCATTCAACATTGTGTTTTAAACAGCTTCTGACTATATGAACTCATTTTACTTGAGCAAGCCATACGATCCTCCCCAGGCACCCCAAAACCTCCCTCTGGATTGCCCATGGGCCCTTCTGGGTGGCATTAGCCCTGAGAAGTTCATGAAATCCTATTGGCACAAAAAACCCTTATTGGTGCGTGGCGCTATCCCCGCCTTTGAGCTTGCAAAAAGATTAGGTGAGCCCTTGGGTAGCGCAATATCTCCTGAAGAGTTATTCAACATTGCAGGTGACGATGTAGTTGAGTCCAGATTAATTCAGGCCAAGCCCTGGACTTTTTCAAATGGCCCCTTTAAAAAGAAATCGATCCCACCGCTGGATTCGCCAGACTGGACTCTCCTGCTTCAAGGAATGGAGGCAAGACATCCAGCAGCTGCAAAAATACTTTCTTGGTTTCGCTTTATTCCAGATGCTCGTTTGGATGATTTAATGATTAGCATTGCCGGACCAGGTGGAGGAGTTGGGCCACACTTTGATTCTTATGATGTCTTTTTAATTCAGATGTCAGGCCGTCGGCGCTGGCGTATTTCCGTACAAAAGGATTTGAGCCTAAATCCTAAGCTTCCTTTAAAGATCTTGCAGAACTTTAAGATGGAACAAGAGTGGGATCTAGAGCCAGGCGATATGCTTTATCTACCTCCTCACGTTGCACACGATGGCATTGCTTTAGATGGCGGCTGTCAAACTTGGTCAGTTGGTTTCAGGGCGCAAAGTTATAAGGAAATCCTGCAAGAAGGTTTATGGCGTCTTGCTGAATCGCTTGAGGATATCCCTGTGTTAGAGCAGCGTTTTGCTGATCCACGGCAAAGAGCAACTCGTTTCCCAGAACAGCTTCCAGAGGAAATCATTGCGCAGGTGTCCACAAAATTAAGGGAATTAAAACTAGATCGCATAGAAACATTTCTACCTGGAATTACTGCCTACCTGAGTGAACCAAAACCCCAGGCCTATTTTGATGGCCCAGCAAATCCACTTTCCCCTAAGGAATTTCAGCTTCAGATCTCCAAGCAGTCTCTAGTTCCGCACCCACAAACAAGACTACTTGCCCTAGGTAAACGGATTTACTGCAACGGAGAGGATGTCACCAGCGGGCAAGATCAGCAAACTC
>NZ_NCJB01000519.1:0-1216 GCF_002282275.1 Polynucleobacter sp. 39-46-10
CAGAAACGTTAATGACAGGCACGCGCATTGCAAAACCATCAAAGCGTCCTGCCAAAGCTGGCAACACCAAACCAACCGCTTTTGCAGCACCGGTCTTGGTTGGAATCATACTGCTCACAGCAGAACGCGCACGGCGCATATCCTTGTGATACACGTCAGTCAGAACCTGGTCATTTGTAAATGCATGAATCGTTGTCATCAAGCCAGACTCGATACCAATTTTTTCCAGCAATGGCTTAACCAAAGGTGCTAAACAGTTAGTCGTGCAGCTCGCGTTAGAAACCACGACGTCACTTGGTTTAAGCACTTGCTGATTTACACCGTAAACAATTGTGGCATCCACATCTTTTTCACCGGGAGCAGAGATCAATACTTTCTTCGCGCCCTGAGAGATATGCACCATGGCTTTTTCTTTTGAGGTGAACTTGCCGGAGCACTCGAGCACTAAGTCCACACCCAACTCGCCCCAAGGGGTTTCTAAAGGATTGCGGGTCGAGAACATTTTGATGCGATCGCCATTTACCACCATGCAATCCCCATCTACTTTTACTTCAGCAGGAAAACGACCGTGCGCAGAATCATATTGCGTTAAGTGAGCATTGATATCGATATCTCCCATGGCATTAATCGCCACGATTTTGATATCACGCCTTGGCTTGCCATTAACTTGATCTTCATACAAAGCACGTAAGACCATGCGACCAATACGACCATAACCGTTAATTGCGACACGAATTGTCATTTAATTCCCCTTGCTAATTTTGAATTCTTAAATCGATACTTTACTTATTGTCTTTTCTATTTCTTTGCGATGCATTGCTTCACAGTTTTAGCAATCTGATCGACTGTTAAACCAAAATATTCATAGAGCACTGGTGCGGGAGCTGACTCACCAAAAGTATCAACACCGTGCACTGCTGCACAACCATACTTCCACCAGAAATCACTCACTCCAGCTTCAACAGCAATGCGCGGAATATTAGCCGGCAAAACTTTTGCTTTGTAAGCAGCATCTTGTTGATCAAATACTGTCGTTGATGGAATTGACACCACACGAATGCCAAAACCTTCACCTTCTAAACGCTCTGCAGTTTGTAATGCCAAAGCAATTTCAGATCCCGTAGCAATAATTACTGCATCAATTTTGGATTTCTTCGGATCACGTAAAACATATCCACCGCGGGCAATATCTTTTACTTGCTGGCTATTGCGCGAC
>NZ_NCJB01000520.1:0-1215 GCF_002282275.1 Polynucleobacter sp. 39-46-10
GCCTGCGATTGCCTTGCGAAATTGGGCATACTCTTCCAGATCATTTACTGTTATTACTTCCTTAGCAGCGTTACCTTGCAAAGGCAGGCGTATTTGATCTGCGCCCAAGCCTAGCACCAGCTTTCCATATGGAATCGATCCTTTAGAGGTTTCAATTGTCTGGGAAGCTGTGTTGATTTCAGTGACATCAAGGCCATCCAAAATCGTAATCTCCAGTTGGGCCGCCATACCTTCTGCATTGCTTGAAACCAATTGCTCTGCAGACTTATTACTGGCTAGTGCGGTAGAGAGCATGGGCTTTGAGTAAAAGTAGCCTGGCTCGCGAGTCACCAGAGTGATTGGCACTGCTTTATCGAGCTTGCGCAATTCGCGAATAACTGTAAAGCCGGACAAGCCGCTACCGATGATGACAATTTCTGATGGAGATGATTGATTCTGATGATCCAAAGCTGGACTCCCTAGTAATGCAGTTAAATGAGTGATGTAAGGCTTGAATTAAGAAATTTGCACCATTTCAAAATCCGATTTTGCTACACCGCAGTCTGGGCATTCCCAATCTTCTGGGATGTCAGCCCAAGCTGTGCCCGCAGGAATACCGTCATCCGGTAAGCCTTTTGCTTCGTCATAGATGAAGCCACATACGATACATTGCCAAGATTTCATGATATTTCCTTTAAGATAATTTGATCAGTTTAAATTTAATTCTGTTTTATTTCTAAAGACGTTCAGACTGCAGCAAATTCTTTCGCTTTTTCTAAGGCCTTTTTGTAATGGTTAGCATGGCGCTCCTCTACATTAGCCAAGGCTGCAAAGCGTTTTGCTGCTTTTGCCAACATGGCTTGAAACTGCTCTGCATGCTCTTTTGATTCAGCAATTTGCTCATCAATCTCCACTACCGCCGCTTCATTGCCTTCATCTACCGCTGTTTTGCGGAAAGTTGGGTACATTTCGGTGTATTCATATGTCTCACCCTCGATTGCGATCTCTAAGGCACGAGTTGGGGTAATCGTATTCGCGGGGTAGAGTAAATCGAGGTGACCAAAGGCATGCATGACTTCTTGATCTGCAGTTGCCTCAAAGATTTCAGCAGTTTCAATATCGCCAGCAGCGCGTGCTAATTTTGCAAAATAGCGATACTTGATATGCGCCATGGATTCACCTGCAAAAGCAGACTCTAAGTTTTGGATGGTTTTAATTTCTGGACGTGCCATTTTT
>NZ_NCJB01000106.1:0-7784 GCF_002282275.1 Polynucleobacter sp. 39-46-10
AAGCAGTGGTTTCTTGCTATCGGCGTAGCTGTTGTTGGGTTTGCCTTGATGTCTTATTTTGGTCTTATAGATCCGCTCAAGAGCATGTATACCGGTAGTAAATTTTTATGGCTTTCTGCTATTGTAGGTAGTACCTTGTTTGGCTTTGGGATGGTGCTTGCATCAGGCTGCGGAAGTAAAACTTTGGTGCGGATTGGTGGCGGTAATCTCAAGTCCATCATTGTGTTCATTGTTCTTGGTCTTACCGCTTATATGACTATGAAGGGCTTCCTCGGCGTTATTCGTATTAACACCTTGGACTCAATTTTCATAGCACTGAATACCCCCCAAGATTTACCAAGCATCCTGAGTCCTATTACTGGAGTTGCTAGAAATAATCTCCATCTTGCTCTTGGCTTGATTATTGGATTTGCTTTCATTGCATATGCACTAGCGAATAAGACGTTTTGGACCGCAGAAAATTTGTTTGCCGGAATTTTTGTGGGCTTGTCTATCTGTGCAGTATGGTTTGTCTCCGGAAATTTAGGTTATGTTGCTGAGGATCCCAATACATTAGAAGAGGTTTTCTTGGTCACCAACTCTGGTCGTATGGAGAGTCTATCGTTTGTAGCGCCCTATGCATTCTCATTAGATTGGTTAATGCTGTATAGCGACACCTCAAAAATTATTACCGTTGGTATTGCTGCCGTTGCAGGAATGATTTCTGGATCAGCCTGCGTATCGCTTGTTACCAAGTCCTTCCGTTGGGAGAGCTTTCGCAATACTGAAGATATGGCAAATCACTTGGTTGGCGCCACTTTGATGGGATTCGGCGGTGTAACAGCGCTAGGTTGCACTGTAGGTCAGGGTTTGAGTGGTATCTCTACCTTAGCAATAGGCTCACTGCTTGCTTTGCCGGGATTTATCTTTGGTGCATACCTAGCTCTGCGATATTTAGAAACACGCAATGCGCCTAATCCATGCAGTTAATTATTAAATTGGATTGAACATAATGCAGATAGATTGGTTGGCTTTTTCTCCGGGCCCCGCTTTTTTTGGTGGAATCTTATTGGGTGTTGCAGCCGCTTTGTATGTGATTTTGCATGGCCGTATTCTTGGCATTAGTGGAATTGTGTCCGGATTGCTTTCGCCTAAAGAGGGTGACATTCATTGGCGCTTAAGCCTTGTTTTGGGTTTAGTGAGCGCGCCATTTTGGGGAGGTGTGTTCTTCGGTCTTCACACCACATCCGTAATTGACGCCGACTGGATCGCCATCATCATTGCTGGTCTACTGGTGGGCTTTGGTGCGAACTATGGTTCTGGATGTACTAGTGGCCATGGCGTCTGTGGCCTATCTCGCTTATCCCCAAGATCTTTAGTTGCCACTATATCTTTTATGAGTACTGGTTTTTTGACAGTATTCGTTATTCGCCATGTGTTAGGTCTATAAATAATGAGAAAACATTTCAACTTCTATAGTCAATATCTCATTGGAGTCTTGTTTGGACTGGGTCTAATTATTTCAGGCATGAGCAACCCGCAAAAGATTCTTAATTTCCTTGACATCACTGGCTACTGGGATCCATCGTTAATATTTGTGATGGGCGGAGCAATTCTTGTGGGTTTGGGCGGCTTTTATCTAGTCTCTAAACGGACGGAAGCTTTTTTCGGCGGTGCCCTCCATATTCCGACTAGAAGAGATATTTCTAAGCCGCTCGTGATCGGCAGTCTTATTTTCGGGGCGGGGTGGGGTATCGCTGGTTTCTGCCCAGGCCCTGCAATAGTCGCCCTGGGAGCTGGGCACCTGAAGGCCCTGGTCTTTATATTGGCCATGCTTGCCGGCATGGCGCTGTGCAATCGTTTCTTTACGGACCACAAAAAGTCGGCGTGATTTAAAATCTACGTTATTCCCTTTTTTAAATTCACACTCCATTTTTGAGGTTTTAATGAGCCTTCCTATTTCTTGCCATTCCGCTCAATTCGGTACGCTGGGTCAAATCAACCCTAGCCACTTAGCTGAGATTGTTAAACAAGGCTACAAAAGCGTAATCAATAATCGCCCAGATTTTGAGGGTGGTCCAGATCAACCTACGAATGCACAAATTCAGACTCAAGCAGAAGCGCTTGGCTTGAACTATGCTTTTTTACCAGTGATTCCGGGTGCATTTACACCAGAACAGGTTGTTGAAATGGCTCGTTTGCTAAAGACAATGCCAGGTCCGATATTGGCCTTCTGCCGTTCAGGCGCACGCTCAACTAATTTGTATCAAATGGCCTTACAGGTTCGCTGATCTTTTAGCTACATTAGGAAATTGTTTGCAACCCAGTAACCCATATATTTTTGGCATTGAAAAACTGGCCTCATCCTTGGTTGATTTCGATACCATTATTGATGTCAGATCTCCTGCTGAGTTTGCCTTAGATCACATTCCCGGTGCCATCAATCTGCCAGTACTGAATAATGAAGAACGTATCGAAATCGGTACTCTTTACAAACAGGTGTCACCTTTTGCTGCGAAGAAGTTAGGCGCTGCCTATGTCTCTAGAAATATTGCCAATCATCTAGAAAAGTCTCTGTTTGATTTTCCAAGAGAATGGCGCCCTTTAATTTACTGCTGGCGTGGTGGCGAGCGTAGCGGCGCCTTTACTCACATTCTTAACCGCATTGGCTGGAAAGCTATGCAGTTGCAAAGTGGCTATCAAGGCTTTCGGCGCGTTGTGATTGATGGCTTAGATCGGGCTTCGAAAGATTTTTCTTTCCAAGTGATTGCCGGCATGACTGGAAGCGGCAAGACTCGAATTCTTCGGGAGATTAGTGCTTTGGGTGAACAAATTCTGGATCTTGAGGGTTTGGCTATTCATCGTGGATCGGTACTTGGCAATGAGCCCAATATTGAGCAGCCTTCTCAAAAAGGCTTTGAGACCAATCTTTGGAATGCATTGAATTCACTTGACCCATCTAAGTTAGTTTTTGTAGAGTCTGAGAGCAAAAAGGTTGGGGGGGTGCATATCCCCGATTCATTGATGGAGCGCATCCGAGATAGTAAATGTATTGAACTTCGCTCTAGCGCCAATACACGCGTCTCTTGGTTGTTGCGTGAATATGAACATTTCTTAACAAGCCCTGAAAGCTTTAAAGAAAAGCTTAGCCTGTTGACCTCGCGTTATGGCAAAGTACAAATTGAAAAGTGGCATCAGTCTATTGACGCTGGTGACTTTGCTAACTTGGTAGAGGAATTACTGGTGATGCACTACGACCCATCGTACCAATCTTCAATCGTTCGCAATTTTCCAAGTTATCGCGAAGATCATTTTGTGCAACTAGAAAGTGATAGTGATGAAGCCTTTGCAAAAACAGCCAAAGACCTCATCACCAAGGTTAGCCTTTAACTAAAGGCCTGGATTCCAGTCTGTGCGCGACCCAAGATGAGGGCGTGAATATCATGCGTACCTTCATAGGTATTAACGACTTCTAAATTGAGCATATGACGTACCACGCCATACTCATCTGAGATACCGTTTCCACCATGCATGTCTCTGGCCAAACGGGCCACATCCAAGGATTTACCGCAAGAGTTACGTTTCATCATGGAGGTAATTTCCGGAGCTGCAATACCTTCATCTTTCATGCGACCTAAGCGTAAGCAGCCTTGCAGTGCTAAGGTAATTTCTGTTTGCATATCAGCCAGCTTTTTCTGAATTAACTGATTGGCTGCAAGAGGGCGATCAAATTGCTTGCGATCCATGGTGTATTGACGGGCCGCATACCAGCACCACTCAGCAGCACCAAGCGTACCCCAGGCAATACCGTAACGCGCTGAATTCAAGCAAGTGAATGGACCCTTAAGGCCTGTAATTTCAGGGAATTCATTTTCAGCCGGGACAAAGACATCATCCATTACGATTTCACCTGTAATGGAGGCGCGTAAACCCATTTTTCCAGTGATTTTTGGAGCCGATAGACCCTTCATGCCTTTCTCTAGAATAAAGCCTCTAATCAGACCTTCATCATTCTTTGCCCAAACAACGAATACATCAGCAATCGGGGAGTTGGAGATCCACATCTTGGAGCCGGTTAAGGAGAAGCCACCAGGAACCTTTTTAGCTCTAGTGATCATGCCACCAGCATCCGAGCCAAAGTTCGGCTCTGTTAATCCAAAGCAACCAATCCATTCTCCAGTAGCTAACTTAGGTAAGTATTTTTGCTTTTGTGCTTCGCTACCAAATTCATTGATAGGCACCATGACCAAGGAGGACTGAACGCTCATCATGGAGCGATAGCCAGAGTCAACACGTTCAATTTCGCGAGCAATTAATCCGTAAGAAACGTAATTCAAGTTTGCGCCACCGTATTCCTCGGGAATCGTGATGCCCAAAAGACCTAACTCACCCATCTCGCGAAAGATGGCTGGATCTGTGGTTTCATTACGATAAGCATCATGAATGCGTGGCATTAAACGGCCCTGCGCATATTCAGCGGCAGCATCACGCACCATGCGCTCTTCTTCAGTCAACTGTGTGTCGAGAAGTAGGGGGTCTGCCCAATTAAAACTAGCTTTACTCATGGTTCTTAGTCGTCCTATCTAGGTTTTTAATATGCACTCTGTGAAATTCTGGGAATACAGATATTCTCTTTGTATTATCCATTTTTTTCTTGATTGATGGACCCTCCTAGACGCCACCACCGCTACTATGATCTGATATTGACGGCTTTTGTCGTCGTTCTGCTATGCTCTAACTTTATTGGCGCCGGTAAGGCCGCGACTTTAGATTTGCCTTATTTGGGTAGCGTGACTTTTGGTGCCGGAATCCTCTTTTTTCCGATCGCCTATTTTTTCGGCGACATACTAACCGAGGTCTATGGTTACGCTTATGACCGGCGGGCTGTATGGGCTGGTTTTGCTGCGCTCGCCTTTGCCGCAATCATGGCTCAACTAGTTATTGCTTTGCCAGTAGCGCCTGGATCCTATATGGCCAATTATCAGCAGGGTATGGAGACGGTATTTGGTAATTCGTGGCGCGTTGCTCTTGCCTCTATGACAGCCTTTTGGTGCGGTAGTTTTGTAAATAGCTATACTTTGGCCAAAATGAAGATCTTGACCCGGGGCCGTTACCTCTGGATGCGCACGATAGGATCTACGGCTAGCGGGGAGTTAGTGGATTCCTCCTTGTTTTATATGCTAGCTTTTTACGGCCTTTGGCCTCTAAATGAGGTTCTGGCTGTTGCAGCGTCTCAATACATCCTGAAGACCGCCTGGGAGGTTCTGGCTACCCCATTAACCTACTGGGTGGTGGGCTTCCTGAAGCGCAAAGAAAACCAGGATCATTACGACGTGCATACCAATTTCACGCCATTTAAGCTTAAAGTCTAATTTACGACTTTTTTGAGCGCTAGCCGTTAAAATAACGGTCTTTGATGCATAACCTGCATCCGCACCCTCGAATTGACCTATCAGAAAGTAAAAACACATCCGTGCTGTCCGCATCTAATATCACTATGCAGTTTGGGGCAAAACCCCTGTTTGAAAACATCTCCGTTAAGTTTGGTGGCGGTAATCGCTATGGCCTGATTGGTGCCAACGGTTGCGGTAAATCCACCTTCATGAAAATTTTAGGTGGGGAGTTAGAGCCTACTAGCGGCAATGTCAGCTTAGACCCAGGTATTCGTTTGGGTAAATTACGCCAGGACCAGTTCGCGTTTGAAGATGTACGTGTTCTTGATGTGGTGATGATGGGTCACGAGGAGATGTGGAAGGCTGCGGCCGAACGTGATGCCATTTACGCCAACCCAGATGCTACTGATGAAGATTACATGAAGGCTGCTGAGCTTGAGGGTAAGTATGCAGAGTACGGCGGCTATACTGCAGAGGCAAAGGCAGGAGAGTTGTTACTGGGTATCGGTATTCCAATTGAGCAACACAATGGATTAATGAGTAGTGTGGCCCCCGGTTGGAAGTTGCGTGTATTGCTGGCACAAGCATTGTTCTCTGACCCAGATGTATTGTTGTTGGATGAGCCAACCAATAACTTGGATATTCACTCCATCCATTGGCTTGAAGATATTCTGAACCAAATTAAGAGCACGATTGTCATCATTTCCCATGATCGCCACTTCCTGAATGAAGTGTGCACCCATATGGCAGATATGGACTATGGAACGCTCAAGGTGTATCCAGGAAATTATGACTCCTACATGCTGGCATCTGTTCAGGCAAGATCACAACAACTCAGTAATAACGTTAAAGCCAAAGAAAAAATTGCTGAATTGGCGGCTTTCGTGGCTCGATTCTCAGCCAATGCATCGAAGGCACGTCAGGCTACTTCACGTCAGAAACAGTTAGAGAAAATTGAGATTGTTGAAGTGAAACCTTCCTCACGTCAAAACCCATTTATTCGTTTTGATACCGAGAAAAAACTTCACAACATGGCGGTTGAGTGCAATGCGCTGACCAAGGCTTACGACCGTCCAATTTTTAAGAATTTCAAGATTGGTATTCGTGCTGGGGAAAAGATCGCCATCATCGGACAAAACGGCGCGGGCAAGACAACGTTATTGAAAACTCTTTTGAGCAAACGCTTTGAAGGAATTCCTGCTGATAGTGGTGATGTGAAGTGGGCGGAAAACGCCAATGTGGGCGTGATGCCTCAAGACAATACCGAGATGTTCGCAAAAGACGAATTACTCATGGATTGGATGAATTACTGGCGTAATACAGGCGACGATGATCAGGTGATTCGTGGCACATTAGGTCGACTGCTATTCTCTGGCGATGATATTGGTAAGTCTGTCAAAGTGCTGTCTGGTGGTGAGAAGGGCAGAATGATTTGGGGCAAATTGATGCTTCAAAAATACAATGTCCTTGCAATGGACGAGCCAACCAACCACATGGATATGGAATCCATTGAGAGTTTACAAATTGCACTTGAGAAGTTTGATGGCACTTTAATCTTTGTTTCTCATGACCGTGAATTTGTATCTGCTCTAGCTAACCGCATCTTAGAAGTGAAGATGGACGGCACTGTAGTAGATTACTCAGGAACCTACGAAGAGTATTTACGTAGCCAAGCTTTAGCTGGCTAAGTATTTTCTTTAGCTTGACGCTGGAATCGCATTGCAGTGCCATCGGCGCGGATGCGTTTCCAGACCAAATCTTTTTCTTCCTGACTAAAAAACACCCAATTGCTGACTTCGCCTAGAGTGCGACCACAGCCCTGACAGATTTCATCGTATAAGGTGGTACAAACTCCAATGCAAGGAGAATCTGAGGCGTCATCACCAACGGCTAAAGAATTGGCTCCAGCTTGTTCTAATGGGTTATACGTTGAAGTCATGGCAGTACTTTAGACGATTTCAGGGGAATGTGTTGTTCGAGCTCATCAACATAGGCTGCCATACCTTCATGCTCTCGCCCTAAGAAGCGCTTTACCGCATTAGAAAAGCCAGGATCCTCTATCCAATGTACTGATTGGATTGTGGTTGGCAAAAACCCCCTTGCCATCTTGTGCTCACCCTGAGCACCCCCTTCAAATATCTCGATACCTTCCTTAATGCAATACTCAATGGACTGGTAATAAGCTAACTCAAAATGAAGACAGGGGATATGTTCTATGGCACCCCAGTACCGACCATACGCTTTTGAATTGGCTTGATCAACTACGAGCAAGGATGAGGCAATCTGCCTCTCATCGATAGTGGCAATAATCAGATGAAAATTTTCAGGCATGCTACTACCCAGTAATTGAACGCATTCTTCTGTTAAATAGGGGGACGAGCGGTGCTCTATGTAGGTGTTTTCATAACAGCG
>NZ_NCJB01000107.1:0-9908 GCF_002282275.1 Polynucleobacter sp. 39-46-10
AAAAGATTTCATTAATTAACCTCAACTGGAGTTATTAGTAATGGCAAAAGCCCCAATGCGTGTTGCAGTCACCGGTGCAGCCGGTCAAATCGGTTATTCACTACTCTTTCGCATCGCCAATGGCGACTTATTAGGCAAAGATCAGCCAGTAATCCTCCAGTTGCTAGAAATTCCAGATGAAAAAGCGCAAAAGGCCCTCACAGGTGTCATGATGGAATTAGAAGATTGTGCTTTCCCATTGCTAGCCGGAATGACAGCCCACTCTGATCCAATGACAGCATTTAAGGATATTGATGTTGCTTTGTTGGTTGGCGCACGTCCACGTGGCCCAGGCATGGAGCGCAAAGATTTGCTATCAGCTAACGCACAGATTTTCACAGCTCAAGGCAAGGCATTGAATGCTGTGGCCAAGAAGACTGTGAAGGTATTGGTTGTTGGCAACCCAGCAAATACCAATGCTTATATCGCCATGAAATCTGCTCCAGATATTCCTGCGAAGAATTTCACAGCAATGTTGCGCTTGGATCACAACCGTGCACTCTCACAATTAGCCAACAAGCTGAACAAGCCCGTTGCCGACATCGAGAAATTAGTTGTTTGGGGTAACCACAGCCCAACCATGTACCCAGACTATCGCTTTGCAACGATTGATGGCAAGTCTGTAAAAGACAGTATCAATGATCCAACTTGGAATAAAGACACATTCATTCCTACAGTTGGCAAACGTGGCGCTGCCATTATTGATGCACGCGGCCTCTCTTCTGCAGCCTCTGCAGCTAATGCAGCGATCGATCATATTCGTGACTGGGTTCTTGGCACAAATGGTAAGTGGGTCACCATGGGTATTCCATCTAAGGGTGAGTACGGCATTCCTGCTGAAGTCATTTATGGCTACCCAGTAGTTTGCGAAAACGGCGAATACAAGATGGTTGAAGGTTTAGAAATTGATGAGTTCTCACGTGAACGCATGAACCACACTCTGAACGAATTGCTTGAAGAGCAAGCTGGCGTTAAGCATCTCCTCTCATAAGGATTTATACATATGAAGAAATCTCTTCTCATCGTTAGCTTAGCAACAGCTGGCCTCATAGGTTCAGTATCCGCCTTTGCTAATGAAGAAGTAACTGCTTGGACTTGTAGCGACAGCAAGCAATTCAAAACTTCAGGAACATTAGAAAAGATTCGCCTTACTTGGGAATCTAAGACTTTTGATTTGAAGCGTGAAAATTCTTTGCCAGGTAGCCTGCGTTACAAGAACACCAATACTGGACACGATCTTGTAGTCTTGGGTAATAAGGCAATGCTTTTCAACATTAAATCCGGAACTCGTCTTGCTGACCTCTGCCAAACCGCAGAAATGAAGACAGGCAAGCTTCCTCACTTATTTGCTGACGCTGAACCATTTACGCAGAACTAAATGCAACTGCTTCAAAATAAAAGAGCCGAGAATTCCTCGGCTCTTTTATTAATATCTTGCGCATTTAAAGAATAGGGCTTGTCTTAGTGAAATAACGGTTGCTGTGTTGGTGCGTCATCGGGTAACTCTGCATGAACAGCGTCACCAGAACGATCCGGGAACAGTGGCGCTCCACAGTCATCACAAAGCTCAGGATCAAACAACATTGCATGGCGGAAAACATCCTCAACCCCTGCATCGCGAAGTGCGTCAGCAATCCGCTTCATTGGGCTTTCATCATCAGACAAATCATTTAGAGAATCATTGGCAACGCTCTCACGATCGTACAGCGGCCAAATGACACCATAAACCACTTCAGATGAGCCTTTTAAGCTAAACGAGATTCGATACTCATCGGCCTGATCTTCACCGAATGCTCCTACTACACAGGACAAAGCAGCGGGCAACACACCAAGAGTACTTTCAAGATAATTGACTGCAGCTCGAATACTTAATGGGCGCACTTGCTTATCAGCTAACCGACAGTTTGTAAAATATGCTTCTGGCAATAGAAGCTCAAATTCGCAACCGGGTAAGAGTGCGGCAACGGGTTCTTGCATAGTATTTTGCCAACCAATCAAGCTCACCCCGCGCTCTTGCCGCGTTGGGGCTTCGGCCTGCCAGCGGAACAGCGGTGATCCTGAAGGCGCAGCAACAGCTGCAATGATGAAGCGTGGATCAGCCAGTACGGCAATCGTCTCTGACATCTCGCGCAGCTCTAACTTAACCTCGCTTGCAGTTATAGCAGCGGCAGCCAAAGCCTCAGTCAGCAATCGTGTTTGGCAATGCGAATGTGGCATTTGGTCAATGCTATAGAGCCAAGGAACAATCGCTAAGCGCGCATCTGTGGAGGCAATTGAACTATGCAATGCAGCGGCAGTAGATTCAATAACCTTCACTGGGAGTACGCCTGAAGGAATTTGATAGCGGGTATGCGCAACGATTGGCAAAGCCAATAACAATACATCCCAATTTTGACCTTCATGCTCCATTGCCAAGGATTCAGCTAGCGTCTCAGCACAATCAGCAAGTACCTCGAAAGCTACGGTATTAATTCGAAACGTTTGATCTAGTGCAGCATCAATCACATTTTGATTCTGACTTTTGAGAAGACGCATTAAGCGGACATTTAAGCGCTCTTCCCAAAACTGATCTTCAGTATGACTGCCGGAGGCAGCCAAAGAAATAGCATCTGCTACCAAGCGCTCCACATCTGGGGAAGCGCGCTGCGAGGATTTAGTGCGATGAACTGCCATGATGCACTCTCCTACTTTCTTTCGGGACGTCTAAACAAGGGCTTCTCTGGCTTGGATTCAGAGGCAACATATTTGTAACCATCCAAATTAAAGCCCTTCAAATCTACTGGATCAGTAATACGATTCTCAACCACATAACGCGCCATTAAGCCCCTAGCTCGCTTGGCATAGAAGGAAATGATTTTGTACTTACCATCCTTGCCATCTTGAAAAACTGGAGAGATGACTGGGCAATCTAAGCTCTTCGCTTGCAGCACCTTGAAATACTCTTCAGAGGCTAAATTGAGGAGGACGGGCTTCTTTTGTTGCCCCAGAATCTTTTTCAATGAATCGGTCACGCGCTCACCCCAAAATGCATACAAATCTTTACCTCGGGCATTTTTGAACGAAGTACCCATCTCTAGGCGATAAGGCTGCATTAAATCTAGTGGGCGCAAAGCACCATATAGGCCGGACAGAATCCGAACATGATCTTGGGCAAACGCAATCGCCTTAGCATCCAGTGTCTGCACATCAAACCCATCATAGACATCGCCATCAAAGGCATAAATCGCTGGCTTGCTGTTTTCTTCTGTAAATTTCTTGGACCAATCGCGGTAACGCCCCATGTTCAGCACGGCTAACTGATCTGATAAACCCATTAGATTAGCGACTTCCTGAGGGGAAAGTTTCTTCAGATCAGCGATCAACTTAGCCGATTCCGAGACAAACTCCGGCAATGTAGGCGTCTTAACCTTTGCAGGTGTTTTGTAATCTAAGGATTTAGCGGGTGAAAGGACGATCAACATGGCACAATTTGAGTATGAATTTCTACCATTCTAGCGACTACCCAAGCTATTTGCCCTAAACCCCTTTCATGAGCCAAAACTCCGTTCAGCCACCAGTTTTTCCAAGTCGCCTACCCGCGGTGGGGACAACGGTATTCACAGTCATGTCGGCGCTTGCCTCAAAGCACCAGGCCATTAACTTGGGTCAAGGCTTTCCGGACTTCCCCTGTGATCGAGAACTCATTTCTCACGTCAATGCAGCAATGCTTGCCGATCACAATCAATATCCACCAATGACAGGAATTAAAGAGTTACGCCAAGGTATTGCACAGAAAATTGCTACTTTGTATAGCCATAACTACGACCCTGATACGGAGATCACAATTACCGCTGGTGGCACTCAAGGAATCATGACGGCCATACTGTCATGCGTCAGTCCAGGTGATGAAGTTGTCATCATTGAACCAGCCTACGACAGTTATCGCCCCTCAATTGAATTGGCTGGCGGTAGAGCGATTGCGGTATCTTTAATTGCTAATCGCGATGAGCAAGAATGTGTCGATTCATATTCGATCCCCTGGGATAATTTGACTAAGGCAATCAATCCAAAAACACGACTCATCATCATTAATACACCCCACAATCCAACCGGGATGATTTGGCAAAAGACGGATCTGGATCGATTGGCAAATTTAGTGAGGAACACTAATGCCCTCATCTTGAGCGATGAAGTCTACGAGCATATGGTGTTTGACGGACAGCATCATGCCAGCATTGCAAGCCATACTGAATTAGCAGCGCGCAGCTTTTTGATATCCAGTTTTGGTAAAACCTATCATGTGACCGGCTGGAAGCTGGGTTATGTGGCGGCGCCTGCAACGATGATGCAAGAGTTTCGCAAAGTGCATCAGTTCAACGTATTTACAGTGAATACCCCGATGCAATATGGCTTAGCCCAATATCTCAAGAATGCAGACCACTACCTTGGACTGGCATCCTTTTATCAAGCTAAGCGGGATTACTTTAGTGAGGGCCTGAAGCAAACTGGCTTCAAGTTATTGCCAGCACCGGCGACCTATTTTCAGTGTATCAATTACACCAAGCTGAACATAGCCCAAGCAAAAATGAACGAAGCCGATTTTTGCTCTTGGCTGACTACCGAAATTGGTGTGGCTGCCATTCCGGTATCTGCCTTCTACACTCATCCGGTTGACTCAGGCGTCATCCGTTTTTGCTTTGCTAAAAAAGAAGAAACGCTTTCAGCAGCTTTAGAGCGCTTACAAACACTATCAGAGGATTGATCATGGCAACAAGCAAACCCAATAAAAATATTATTGATGTTTACAGCTGGCCAACTCCAAATGGCCATAAGGTCCACATCATGCTTGAAGAGTGTGGGTATCAATTGGGTAAAGATTGGACTGCCCATCCAATTGACATTGGGGCTGGCGATCAATTCAAGGCTGAGTTCTTGGCGATTAGCCCAAACAACAAGATTCCAGCAATTACCGATCCCAATGGTCCTGATGGCAAACCCATCCATCTCTTCGAGTCCGGTGCAATCCTCCTTTACCTGGCAGCCAAAACAGGGAAGTTTTTGCCCAAATCTCCCCGGGGTAAATATGAAGTATTGCAATGGCTGATGTTTCAGATGGGTGGCCTAGGCCCGCTTTTAGGGCAAAACCATCACTTTAGACTCTATGCTCCAGAAAAAATTGACTATGCAATCACTCGCTACACTAATGAAGCTAAGCGCCTATATGGGGTGATCGATCGACAACTGACAGATAATCCTTACATTGCTGGAAAAAGTTACTCCATCGCTGATATCGCTATTTTTCCTTGGGCACGAAACTGGAAGAACCAAGGCATCGATATCAATGAGTTTCCGCATTTCAAACGCTGGTTTGAAATGATTGGTGAACGCCCTGCCGTAAAACGCGGCGTTGAAGTATTAACTGCATTACGTAAGCCCTTGCATGATGACAAAGCAAGAGAGCAATTATTTGGTTCATCACAGTATCAAAAAAGGAAATAGCATGAAGATTCAATCAATCGGAGTGATTGGTGCAGGCACGATGGGAAACGGTATTGCGCAAGTCTGTGCGGTAGCCGGTCTCGATGTCGTCATGGTTGATATCAGTGATGCCGCTGTTGAACGTGGCTTAAGTCAGATTAGCAAGAGCCTTGATCGCCTAGTTAAAAAAGAAACTCTAACGACTGAAGGTAAAAATGCCGCACTCAAGCGCATTAAAGCTAGCACCTCCTATGATGACTTCAGGGGGCTGCAATTAGTCATTGAAGCTGCTACCGAAAATCAAGCTATTAAAGAAAAGATTTTGAAGCAGGTCGATGAGATTGTCAGCAAAGAAACCATTATTGCCACGAATACCTCTTCGCTCTCCATCACGAAGCTAGCCGCCTTAGACTCCAATCCAAGCCGGTTTATTGGCATGCATTTTTTCAATCCACCACCAATGATGGCATTGGTTGAAGTCATTCGAGGTTTGCAAACCTCCGACGCAACCCACGCCGCCATTATTGAAATGGCTAAGCGTATTGGTAAAGAGCCCATCACCGTTAAGAACTCTCCTGGTTTTGTGGTGAACCGTATTTTGCTGCCAATGATTAATGAAGCCTTCTTTGTTCTTTACGAAGGCCTGGCTAGCCCTGAGGATATTGATGCTGGCATGAAATTGGGCTGCAACCAGCCCATTGGCCCATTGGCTTTAGCTGACCTCATCGGTCTTGATACATGCCTAGCGGTTATGGAAGTCTATTTTGAGAACTTCAGTGACTCGAAGTATCGCCCTTGCCCACTCCTTCGCGAGATGGTTGCTGCTGGCTACCTTGGTCGCAAAACTGGGCGCGGCGTCTACACCTACGATCAGTAATTTTCCAATCCATCGTCTATCAACCCAATTAAAGAAGTTTTTGTGAACCCATTACCACCCCTAGTTCGTAAATTAGCTTATGCCGGCCTGATTCCTTTTGTTGGCTTAGCCTTAATGGTGCAGCTAGCACCAACTCCACTCAATTATTTAAGCGCTGAATCGCTGGCTGGTTACGGTGCAGTAATTACTGCATTCATGGGTGCATTACATTGGGGCGCCAACTTACACACATTAGGTAAAGCACCTCCGGGAGACCGTTGGGAGGATCGCAATGCATGGATTTGGGGTGTGATACCAGCCTTGGTGGCCTGGGTTGCATTACATATTTACATCCCAGTAGGCTTGGTCATTTTGGCATCAGCATTGGTTATCCAACGCAATATCGATAAAGAAACTTACCAGTACTATTTTTCCAGCGAAGATACATTCAGTGCATTCATGACTATGCGCAATCGACTTACGATCGTTTCTGCTGGATGCTTAGTTTGGGCAGCTCTCGTTATTTTGTTTGTACAAAACTAATTCATTACCCATGGGCAATTTATTTGATCAAGCGCCTCCACCACCCTTAGCGGAAGCCTTGCGCCCAAAAAGTATTGAAGAAGTCATTGGGCAAGCACATCTTCTAGCCGCAGGTAAACCACTCAATTTTGCTTTTGCCTCGGGTAAGCCCCATTCGATGATTCTTTGGGGTCCGCCAGGGGTTGGCAAGACCACCCTAGCGAGACTTTCAGCAAAGGCTTTTGATCGAGAATTTATAGCGATATCAGCCGTTCTTGCCGGAGTAAAAGAAATTCGCGAAGCTATTGAGCAAGCACAGCAAAGCATGTCTCAATATGGTCGACAAACCATTCTGTTTGTAGATGAGATTCATCGCTTTAATAAAAGCCAACAAGATGCTTTGTTACCCCATGTTGAGTCCGGCCTGTTCACCTTTATTGGCGCCACCACTGAAAACCCCTCATTTGAGGTGAACTCAGCCCTACTCTCACGCGCTCAAGTCTATGTGCTGAAATCATTGAGTAACTTAGAGCTTAGACAATTGTTTGATCGAGCTCACGAATATGC
This sequence comes from Polynucleobacter sp. 39-46-10, assembly GCF_002282275.1. Taxonomy (NCBI): domain Bacteria; kingdom Pseudomonadati; phylum Pseudomonadota; class Betaproteobacteria; order Burkholderiales; family Burkholderiaceae; genus Polynucleobacter; species Polynucleobacter sp. 39-46-10. Next base: position 7,442 of record NZ_NCJB01000107.1, read on the forward strand.
AATGCTTGGTCTTGAGTTTGAATCAGCAGCCATTGATAGCCTGATTGCTCATGCAGATGGCGATGCTAGGCGATTACTAAACTTAGTTGAGCAAGTGCGTAATGCCGTCACAACACCAAACTCTCAGATCCAGAAAGTAGATCAGCAGTTCATTGAGAACGCTTTGACAGTTCAAGCTCGCCGATTTGATAAAGGTGGTGACCACTTCTATGATCAAATCTCTGCGCTACACAAATCAGTTCGCGGCTCGAATACAGATGCAGCCTTGTATTGGTTTTGCAGGATGTTGGATGGCGGTGCAGACCCCGGTCTTGCCGATCCTAGAGCAATGCAGTTGGCAAATGATGCTGCGCAAACCTTTGAGCGACTTGGCTCACCAGAGGGCGAGTTAGCCCTTGGACAAGCTGTCGTGTACTTGGCGATCGCCGCTAAAAGCAATGCAAGCTATAAGGCGTATAACGCAGCAAGAGCCTATGTTGCCAATGATCAGAGCAAACCAGTCCCAAATCATTTGCGCAACGCCCCCACCAAACTCATGAAAGAGTTAGGCCACGGCAAAGAATATCGTTATGCGCATGATGAGCCTCATGCCTATGCTGCTGGAGAGTCTTACTTGCCCGAAGGAATGGCAGAGCCACATTGGTATGAGCCTGTTGATAGGGGACTTGAGAGTCAGATTGCTGAAAAGATGGCTTTCTTGCGTAAGTTAGATTTGGAATCAAACAAAAAGTGACACAAGATCAGACTGACACAAAGACGATCAAAGGGACGTTTTATTACGACATTATTTCTCCATTTTCGTATTTTTATATCAAGCAACGTCATCGTCTTGAACAGCGTGTAGATATTCAGCCTGTACCAATCTTGTTGGGCGGACTTTTTCGTGCAACTGATAACCGTGGTCCTGGTGAGGTTGAAGCTAAGCGCCCTCACACCTATCAATACTGTGTATGGCTCGCTGAAAAGTTAGGCCTACCGTTTCGCTTTCCAGAGCACCATCCCTTTCTCACCGTTGCAGCACAACGATTACTAGTTCAGGAAAATGCCCAATGGGAAATGGTTGAGCGTGCCTTTGAGTATGTTTGGGTTGAGGGTAAAGACCCCAATTCATCTTGGTCAGAATTTTGCCAATACTTAGGCTTAGCATTAGATACGCAAAAACCAGATGCGCCAGAAATAAAAGCAAAGCTCGTTAGCAATACTCAAAGTGCAAAAGCAGATGGCGCATTTGGAGTGCCTACCCTAGTCATCAATGGCCATGCTTTTTGGGGTGTGGACACTATTGACTGGGTCTTGGATTATCTTGATAGGCCAGATATGTTCGAAGAAGCGGCTTATCGCTATGCAGGCCAAGTACCTTCTGGTCTTTGAGCAATACAATCATATCTACTCTTTTTTTATGCAATTTTTAAGGATCTCCACTATGCGCAAAATTATCGCCTTCCTATTTATGGTTTCTAGCTTAATTGCTAGCGCCGCAAGCTTTGCCAGCCCAAAAGTGGAATTCAAAACCACCATGGGTAGCTTTGTTGTTGAGTTAGATTCAGTCAAGGCGCCAAAAACCACTGCAAACTTTTTAAACTACGTAAATAGTGGTTTTTATAACGGCACAATTTTTCACCGTGTGATTGATGGCTTCATGATTCAAGGTGGAGGTTTTACTTCTGACTTGAATCAAAAGCCAACTAATGCACCGGTAGTTTCAGAAGCTCAAAATGGTCTCAAGAATCAGACTTACACCATTGCCATGGCGCGCACTTCTGACCCGGATTCAGCAACGGCCCAGTTCTTTATTAACGTTAAAGACAATGAAGGTTTGAATTATCCAAACGCGATGGGTAATGGATATACCGTATTTGGTAAAGTGATTTTTGGTACTCAAACCATTGATGCCATTCGCAAAATTCCCACTATGATTGCATCAGCACCAAAGATGGGTCGTATGTCCGACGTGCCTAGTAAGACCGTCACAATTGAGTCGGCTACTGTTTTAAAGTAATTTCAAACTGTATTTAGACTCGAACGGTCGCCAGCATGATATTGCTTGATGATGCACAAAGCAGTCATGCTGCGCCAAGTAGCCGTCTTTATGAAAAGGTGCTGCAGTGCTGGACCATCTACCCTCAGACAAAGTCCTCAGAAACGATTGCTGCGGTAGATGAATGCCTGAAAAGTATTAATATGGCATTGGCCCGCGGCGAATATGTTGTCGCGGCATTTGCTTATGAATTGGGTCTATACATTCATCAGATTGAGCGGCGGCCAGCCGAGGAAATGAAACTTCATCCCCTCGTGCAGGCTTGGTCTTTTAAATCCTATGAGAGCTTGAGCAAAGAGGATGTTGATAAGTTTATTCGAAATAGAATCGCTGCCCTAGAGCCTGATTCTCAAATCTCAGGTGTTGCTAGCCTGAATTTTTCCATTGATGAAGAGCAGTTCACCTCCGATATTGAAATTATTCAGGAGT
>NZ_NCJB01000108.1:0-8945 GCF_002282275.1 Polynucleobacter sp. 39-46-10
CGATCTTCCACTTGCTCTTGAGAGAGGCGGCCATTTTGCAGGACGAACAAGTTGATCATGGTGAACTCCTAAGGAATGGTCGCTAGTTTATCCTATAGAAGATGACAGTTTGACTAAAATAAGCCCAACCCCAATGAACTCCAGCCCAAATACCTTTACCCAACAACTCCAGTCTGCGTGGGCTTCCCAAGGCAGTATGTTGTGCGTGGGGTTTGATCCAGATCCAAAGCGCTTGCCCGCTGTATTTCAGGGTAAGCCTGAGGGGATTTTTGAGTTCTGCCGGGAGATCGCTGATGCCACTGCGGATACCGTCTGCTCCTTTAAGCCCCAGTTCGCTTACTTTGCCTCCCAAAGAGCTGAAGCCCAGCTTGAAAAGCTCACCCGATACCTTAAAGATAAATACCCCCATATCCCCGTCATCCTGGACTCCAAGCGTGGTGATATCGGTAGCACTGCCGACCACTATGCCTTAGAGGCCTTTGAGCGCTATGGCGCAGATGCGGTTACCGTGAACCCTTACATGGGCTTTGACACTATCGAGCCTTACCTAAAGCACGCTGGCAAGGGCGTGATTGTTTTATGTCGTACCTCAAACCCAGGGGGCTCTGACCTTCAGTTCCTGAATGTGTCTCCCACCGGCGAGCCACTGTATCTGCACGTCGCCAAACTCGCTGCGCAACAGTGGAATGCTACTGGACAAATTAGCCTGGTAGTTGGCGCAACCTTTCCCGAAGAAATTGCTAAGGTCCGAGCGATTGTGGGTGAAATGCCTTTGTTGATCCCAGGTATTGGCGCTCAGGGTGGTGATATCGTTGCCACTGTTAGGGCTGGCAGTATCCCCAATAAACAAGGCGCTGGCATGATGATTAACTCTTCTAGAGCAATCTTGTATGCGAGCTCAGGAAATGATTTTGCTGAAGCTGCTAGAAAAGTAGCTATCACTACGAGAGATGCATTAAGAGCTGCGGCTAGTAAATAAAAAGGAGATAGGTCGAGTTACAACAGACCTATCGCGCCTTTGGTTTTGGAGTGGGTGTTAAAGCCACTCTATCCATATTTTCCAAAATAAAGTCTTGCCGTGTCGGGAAGTGAATATTGGCCTTGCGACAGTATTGCGCTTTATCAAAACACTTCGGTGCTGGCAATGCAGAAGCTAAAGCTGCAGACTGTTCTCGATCAAGCAGTGCAGGTTTAACTCCATAGTAGTGCTGAGATGTAGCGCCAATACCAAAGATGCCCTCACCCCACTCTACAGAGTTCAGATAGATTTCGAACAACCTCTGCTTGGGCAGAATGACCTCGAGTAAGCCAGTAATGATGAGTTCCTGTCCTTTGCGAAAATAATTCTGCTCGGAAGAAAGAAAAAGATTCTTTGCTAGCTGCTGTGTGATCGTAGAGCCACCACGCAAAGCAGTTTTGGATTTACCACTAACCTGTTGATTGAGTTGTGAATTTTTAGCCCAAGCCTTTTGCATATCCTCAACCCGGACACCCATATGCTGAAAGAAGATGTCATCCTCACTCACTAAGACAGCGCGCTTGAGGTTGGCAGAGATTTTGTCGTAAGGAACCCAAGATGACTGCACTGGACAAGACCAAGACAGACCACAAAGTCGCCAGCGTTCAGCCCTCTGAAATGCAGTACTTCTGGGATCAAGCGTTGCCCATAAGCCAATCTGAAATACGAAGTAAATTTGCATGGCAATAAAACCACCGAGCAAACATTTCAGAAGGTAAGAAAGCCAGCGCATCGAAGCTTAGCTAGAAACTAGGAAGTACGAAGTTCTGCCAGTACCGCGCGAGGATCAATCGCATCGGCAAGCTTAGAACCACGCCAAATTAAGAAAGCATCAGCAGCCTGTTCTACTAGCATACCCAGGCCATCACTGACCCGTGCACCACGATGCAATGCTTGCTGCATAAACGCAGTAGCTTTACCATAGACCATATCGTAGGCAAAAGATTTTGGAATAAAAATATTACTCGCTGCCGTATCGCTAATCGGCGATGCATCAGATAGGCCGGCAGCAGTGGCATTAATAACGAGATCAAAAGGAGAGGTAGTCTTGCCAGCATCTTCCAGGTCACTCAAAGTGACCGCCTGCAATACAACATCGAGCGAAACAGCCAAGTCACTAAATAATTGAACTAATTCATCGGCCTTAGCATTGGATCGATTGGCAATGATGAGCTCTTTAGGGGATTGCTCCAGCAAAGGTCCAAGCACCCCACGAGAAGCACCACCTGCTCCCAGTAATAAAATTCGGGAGCCTTGAATCTGAATGCCCTGAGCCAATAGGTCTCTGACTAAGCCAGCGCCATCGGTATTGTCACCAAAGATTTTTCCATCTTCAATACGCAAAGTATTTACAGCCCCGGCGAGCTGAGCTCGAGGTGTTAATACATCTGCAAGAGCTTGGGCATCCAATTTGAATGGCACAGTCACATTCATACCTTTACCGCCAGCAGCAAAGAAAGCTTGCGCAGTGGTTTTGAATTGGCCAAGTTCAGGCAGTAAACACCCGTAATGCATTTTCTGATTTGACTGATCAGCAAATCGTTTATGAATGGCAGGTGATTTGCTATGTGAGATTGGATTACCGGCAACCGCATAAACATCCTCACCAGGAAATTGGGCGGGATCGGTATGCAATTGGGCAGAAGTAACTTGACTCATAGTAACTACAGGATAAGCGAAATTTTGCAATACATGACTGAATTAAGGACGCAAATCTAAGCGATCAGATCCATCCCGAGTGAAATCAAAAGTTGAGACCCAATCCAAGATATCAATCTGATTGCGCATTTCTGCAGGGAAAACTCCAAAGGGAGCAGAAGCACGCACAATGGCAAGAGCCTGACGATCTAACTCGGGGTTGCTAGAGCTTCGCCCAATACTTAAACCATCCTTACCTTGCGCATTATTGGCAATACGCCCTTGCGCATCTACGCTCACCACAATCACCAAACTGCCATACAGCGGCCTACCGTTGGCCCGCGGAAAAAATGCACTTCCATGGGTCTCTATCTTTTGACGCATAGCGTCGTAATACTGCGCAAATACAACCGCCTTCGTACTAGCTCCGGTCAAGACTTTACGACGAGGCTCGCGACCATTGACTTGCAAACGCTTTGCTAATTTAGCCTCTAAAGAGTTTAGTTGGGATACAGCTTTTTTCTCATCACCACTTTTACGACCACCTGCAAGCGCCCGATCTGCTTCGAGCTTGGCCAGCATTTGTTTTTGCTGTTTCTCTAAAACTTCGAGGCGGGCATCTGCACCCAGCCTGGCTCGATGTAGTGCACTTGCATCTTGATTGGAGGCGTTGCCACCCCCATGCAAATCTGCCTGAGACAATTTATTCGCCTGCTTAGGTGCCACTTGATTGCTGGAGTTCACCAAAACAACGCTCAGCGGTGTATTTAAGCGGCGATTTTCTATTTCCCCCATCCCCCAGCGGAAAGATAGAAAGATGAGGTGGGCCAAAATCGAGAGACCTAAAGCATAGCCAAATGGATATCGGCGCCAACTACCATCTAAGCGCGCAACTAACTGAGTCAACTTAGGCGGGACTTGCATCACTCTCAGGAATCTCTGGGGTTTCGATATGAAGCACTCGAACTCCCGCCGTCAGTTGAAGAAGATCTACATCAGCAATACTCACTTCAGCTCTAGTCATACGCGGGTGAGTGGCCAACTCTGGAATTGGCAAATGCAAGGGAACAGGCTCTACTCGGGACATACCCTCTTTGAGATGTCTCACAAAGACTTTCTTAGGAACTTCATCCTGAGTAACCCAGCGCAAGCACCAATATTTCTCAAGGCGGTCCTGGTATTCACCATAGGCTGAATAACAGGCTTCAAAGTCAGCAGCAATACCCATCAAGGTCGCATCTCGCGGTGGGAATGGCGCCACCATCTTGGCGGTAATGCCATGTTTTGCTATAGCAATTAACTGCCACTGATTCACTAAATCGGAGTAACGACGTAGCGGTGAAGTGCACCAGGCGTAATACTCCAAGCCCAAACCTTCATGAGGACCAGGTGTCGTCTGCATACGTGTGCGTAATGGCCCCCAACCCTTTTGAGTACGAAACAAACCAGGTATCCCATGATCTGCCAATAAGCGTCCTGAAGCACTATTGCAATAAATCATCCACTCGGCAACGATCGTATCCAAGATGGAACCGCGTTGACGTGGAGTAATGTCTACTCGCTGCGCACCATCTATTTCTTTGATTTGAAAATGAAAGTCTCTCGCTAATGCATTCGGATCCAAGACCCCCAATTGTTCGGCGCGCAATCCATTGGCTACACGCTGCTCCTGGCGCCCTGCATGTAATAACTTTGCTGCGGCCCACAACACACTGAGCTCCTGACGATAAGCATAGTCAGAAGATTCATCAGCCAAACTTTCTTCTGTTACTAGATGCTCTAAATTCTCGAGACGAAGGTTAGATCCCATGGGAACCATCTCGGCACGCAACTGCAGAGTCTCTTTATCTACCACTCCAGCTGCATCAATATCCACATAAATTGATAGGGCTGGACGAGCAGCACCCTCATCCAATGAGAACTGCGCAATCACTGTGTCAGGCAACATCGTAATCTTGTCACCAGGGAAATACACGGTAGACATCCGAGTGCGTGCGACCTTATCTAAAGCGTCATCCTTAGCAATCACCAATCCAGGCGCTGCAATATGAATACCAATACGATGTCCGCCACCATCAAGCGAAGTGACCGATAAAGCATCGTCAATTTCAGTAGTGCCCGAATCATCAATCGAGAATGCGGTCACTTCAGCCAGAGGTAATTCTGAAATGGCAGCATCTAATGCGGCTTGATCAACTACCAAGCTTGACTCATGTGCAGCACCCTGAGGGAAATGCGCCTTTAAAAACATGCCCTGGTGATATTGCAAAGGTGAATCTATCGCGCCACAGCGGATCATCAGCTGTGCAGGCGATTCTCCTGACTCAGTACAGGCAGCAATCAACGCTTTGTAGGCCGATGTATTTTTATCTGGAGAAAATAGAAGTTGATTGGCCTGAGACTTGAGCGTTTCTGGAAATACACCAGCCACCAACTCTTGTTGCCATGCAGCCTGTTGCTCTAATTCTTTTTGCTTACGCTCGAGTGCAGCCAAACCAGCCTGCAATTGCTCCAGTGGCGCTCTTTGAAAACGGCCGCGCCCTTTACGACGGAAAAATACCGGCGCACCTTGTAATGCAATGGCTAATGCAGTCTGCTGCGGAATACTGGCTTGTGCACCAAAGTACTCTTGGGCAACATCCACCAAACCAAATTCTTCATCAGGCGCACAGTCCCATAAGAATTGCAGATCAATCTCTTTAGATAAAGTATTTGCTTCATCCATCAGCGCCTGCGGCTCTGGCTTTTCAAAACGAAGCCAAACCTCTTTCGCCTTTAACTTAATCTTCTTGCCAGAAAGGCTAGTCGCCTGCCATGATTCTGCATCTCCAGCGCCCGAGGCAGACTGGACTGTGGCGACCTTAATATCACCACCTTCTTCATATAAAAGGTGCATTGTCAGAGTGAGATCCCGCCGCTGGCCTCAAGTGCAACGCCATTCACATAACTAGCTTCATCGCTTGCTAAGAATAAATAGACATTCGCCATTTCTTCAGGAGTGCCTAGGCGACCCAGCCAACTGCGTCTTTCAATATCCTTCAAAATATTTTCTGGCATGGCTTTAACCATCTCAGTGGCAATAAAGCCTGGGCAAACTGCATTCACCCGAATCCCTTTTACACCTAATTCACGTGCCCAAGTTTTAGTAAAACCAATGACACCAAATTTCGTGGCCGAATAGTTTGTCTGACCAAAGTTTCCATAAATACCCACGACACTCGAAGCATTGACGACAGCGCCTTTGCCTGCCTCTAACATATGCGGCACTACCAATTGCGTGCAATTAAAGACACCCTTGAGATTGACATCAATCACCGTATCAAATTGTGCCTCTGTCATTTTGACTAAGCGCGCATCTTGTGTAATGCCAGCATTGTTAATAAGGATATCGATGCGCCCATGGCGTTGCATGATTTGGTCAACAGCCGCTTCAATGCTTGCACGATCAGTCACATTCATGACGTAGGCTTCTGAGCCTGGAATGAGATCCACTGCAGCCTTAACAGCCTCGGGATTCACATCGGCAATCATGACCTTTGCGCCTTCTTGTGCAAAGCGTTTTGCAGTTGCAAAGCCAATACCCTTGGCAGCACCAGTAATGATCGCTACTTTATCTTTCAGTCTCATGCTCATTACTTTGCTTTCTCTTGTATTGCAGTCAATATTTTTTGGTGCACTCCACCAAAACCACCATTACTCATCACCAAAATGTGATCGCCAGGCTTGGCTTCATTTGCAATGGCCTTAACCAAAGCCGATAGATCATCAAAGGCTGCAGCACGATTGTTACTCTTTGCATTTAATGGAGCTAAGACTTCATTTAAATCCCAACCCAAAGAATCTTTACCGGCGCTGGCACCATAAGCAAATATCTTATCGGCCGCCTCCAGACTGTTAGGCAGCTGAGCTTTCATGACGCCGAGTTTCATCGTATTGGAGCGGGGCTCTAGTACTGCCAAAATTCGAGACTGCCCCACTCTACGACGCAAGCCATCTACTGTAGTAATGATTGCTGTGGGGTGATGCGCAAAATCATCGTAGACCGTCACCTCATTTTCTACGCCAATCGTTTCTAAACGACGCTTCACATTCTTAAACTCAGCAAGAGCGCGTGCCGCATCAGTTGGAGAAATACCAATATGGTTTGCGGAGGCAATTGCTGCTAATGCATTGAGTTGATTGTGTCGGCCCATGACGCCAGAGTCCGGAGCCCAAGTCACCGTTGCAACTTCGTTGCCATCCTGCAAAACAATAAAGCCATCTGCCGCTTGAGAAATTAAAGACCAAGCATTGTGTTTGTCTTGGCCAAACTTCTCAACAGGTGCCCAAGCACCGCGTGCGATGACTCTCTTTAGAGCAGGCTCTTCACCGTTGACCACAACTAGACCATTACCCGGCACCGTGCGCACCAAATGATGAAACTGGGTTTCGATTGCAGCAAGATCAGCAAAGATATCGGCGTGGTCAAACTCAAGATTATTTAATAAGGCGGTACGCGGACGATAGTGAACAAACTTACTGCGCTTATCAAAAAACGCCGTGTCATATTCATCCGCTTCAATCACAAAGTATTTGCTTTCACCTAAGCGAGCCGATACCGTGAAATTCAAGGGCACGCCACCAATTAAGTAACCGGGCTTGTAATTATTGAATTCCAAAATCCAGGCCAACATGGCGGACGTTGTTGTTTTACCGTGCGTGCCAGCAACAGCCAATACATGTCTATCAAACAATACTTGCTCACCAAGCCATTGAGGACCAGAAGTGTATGGAAGTCCCTGATTGAGAATGGCCTCCATCAGCGGATTGCCACGAGAAACGACGTTACCGATTACAAATAAATCCGGCATCGTCTCAAACTGTAATAATTGGTCAGGCGAGAATCCCTCAATGAGCTCAATGCCCTGTGCCTCAAGCTGAGTACTCATTGGTGGATACACGTTAGCATCGCAGCCAGTGACGCGATGTCCGGCCTGCCGAGCGATTGCGGCAATGCCGCCCATGAAAGTACCGCAAATGCCCAAGATATGAATATGCATTGGGGAATTTTAGCTAAGGAATATGCATTGGGGAATTTTAGCTAAGGAGTAGCAATGAACCGAAGACAGTGGATTAGCATCATTGGATTTAACCTTGTAGCCCTTGCTGCGGGAGTCGCGACTTCGCAATGGATCTTCAGAACAGAGCTGGCAGACGATCCTGCAATCAAAGCCTTTTTTGCCAATCCATGGCAAACACCCGATGGAAAATCAGTCGACACCAAGGAATGGCGTGAAAAAGTCCTAGTTGTGAACTTTTGGGCATCCTGGTGCCCCCCTTGCGTTGAAGAAATGCCGACTTTGGATCAATTACAAGCAGAGTTCAAAAGTCAAAATGTCTTATTTGTCGGTATTGGCATCGATTCACCCTCTAACATTCGTGAATTCCTAGAAAAAACCCCAGTTTCTTACCCAATCGTGATTGGTGGCCTTGAGGGCAGCAACCTTTCCAAGCAAATGGGCAACTCTCAGGGCGCCCTGCCTTACACCATCATCATTAATGCGCAAGGTAAGGCCACTAGCAGTAAATTAGGGAAGATAAGCGAAGAAGAGCTCAGAAAATCAATTAAATCCGCTTTATAAGGTGTTTTAATTACTTTTACCAAATAAGATTCGGGCAGAAATTAGGCATTTTCTATTCATATTTTTCAATATTTGCTCTTAAAATCACCAAAAATAGCTCATTTTTGCCCCATTTTTTGAACTGATCATCGAGCTCTAGGGGTATACTTTGCCTGTGCTACATGAGGGGGATTCTTCATGAAGTAAGCAGTTTTAGAGAAAAGCTGTATTTACGTAACTAAACCTAACTGCCTCTAAAAATATCGATCTATGTCGAAAAATACTTCAATTCTTGTTATTCAGGGCCCCAATCTCAACTTATTGGGCACCCGTGAGCCAGAGGTTTATGGCAAAACTACTCTAGAAGACATTCATACGAAGCTTGGCGCAATCTCCAAGTCCCACTCAGTCGATTTATCAACCTTCCAAAGCAATCACGAAGGCGAGCTCATTGACCGAGTTCAAAAAGCCAAACAAGATGGGGTGGATTTCATCATCATTAATCCAGGCGCCTTTACCCATACTAGCGTTGCCTTACGTGATGCCTTGGCTGGAGTAGCCATCCCATTCACAGAAGTACACCTGTCCAATATTCACCAGCGTGAAGAATTCCGCAAACATTCCTATCTATCGGATATCGCCACTGGCGTGATCTGCGGACTAGGGGCAATTGGATACGAATTGGCCTT
>NZ_NCJB01000521.1:0-1205 GCF_002282275.1 Polynucleobacter sp. 39-46-10
AAATCAACATACTATTTACATCTTCTGGATTTTCTGTTTTTAAAAGGTAGAATGCGGCGCCATTAGGTTTTTTGATCCGACCAACTTCAATTTGTTGAGAACTAAACTCATCATTGTCTTTAATGGCGGGCCTGCTGCTGATATAGATATGATAGTCTGGCCCAGGGCTTGATCTAAAGTCCGCGCTTGATTGTAAAAATAATTGATTGCCTACCTTGACTAAGGACCATTCACCAGAGGAGTTGTGTATCAAGTCCTGCCCTTTTGCATTTTTGTCAATTTGTCCTCGCTTTAAGATGACGCCTTCAATCTTTTGATGCTCTTCCGTGCGAGCCCTCAGATCCTGAACGTGACCACGGATTGCATCGAGGATCTGCGCGCTTGCAGTTGGAATGAGTCCAACAAATAGAAAGCCGAGGAGTAATTTTTTCATATTGCCGGCATTACAAAATTGGCCGCATATCTAGATGTGAGCGTACTTAGTCTTTAGGTCCATATTGCATCTCACCATGACCAAACGACCAATTTTCTTTATTGACTTCTACTAAGTTAATAACAATATCTTCTGGTCGAATGTTAAGTTTCTCTACCACCCCATCACAGATGGCCTTATAGAATTTTTTCTTCAGCTCGGTGGTGCGGCCCTCATTCAGGGTTACCTGAATGAAAATAATGCCCTGCGAATATTCAATACCAAGATAGCTTTTAGGAACTACTAGTTCATTTGCATCATGTCTTGTAATGACCTGAAACTTATCGTCAGCAGGTACATTAATATGTTTCAGCATCACCTCGTAAACAATATCCCCAATTTTCTGGGCCACCCCCTCGGGATATTGCTTGCCTAAATCTATTCGCACAAATGGCATCTTTAGATCTCCTATTTTTAGATTGGCCAATCAATAATTGCTTATAAAGAACCGGTGTATTCACCACGCGCCGGATAATCTTTAGCCAAAGCAAAATCAATCGCGCCCAATAGGTCAGTAAAATTAGGGCGTGCAAAAGGCATAGTTTGGACGGCGCCGTAATAAAGCGATGTATCCGGTCTTACGATATAGACTGCTGGCTCTGAGAAGAGGGCGGGCTCTTCAATGCCAATCGATGTTAAACCACGTGAGGTACTGATATATAAACCCCATTGACGCGCAACATCCAAGCTTAATCCATAGCCCATTCGCAATTCAGGGGCGTTGAGCTTTTCA
>NZ_NCJB01000522.1:0-1204 GCF_002282275.1 Polynucleobacter sp. 39-46-10
TTTGTTTGCGGCTAACTTTCCGCTGTCACGTCTTGAAGTTGATGCGTTTAGTAAGCTCCCCAGAAAAGATGTCCCCATCGTCACACTCGATGATGGCGAGGGTTCTGCAGAGTTGGCAGCACAAAGACTCTTAGAGCTAGGCTACTTGGATGTTTCTGTTTTTAAAGGCGGTATTCCTACTTGGAAAGCAGCTGGCGGTGAAGTATTTAAGGACGTCAATGTACCCAGCAAATCTTTTGGTGAATTCGTGGAATCCAAAAGACATACCCCCTCTTTGTCCGCCCAAGAAGTAAAGAAGTTAATTGATGATCAAGAGGATGTAGTGGTGGTAGACGTACGTCGCTTTGATGAATACAACACTATGAGCATCCCAACGGGCATCAGCGTACCGGGTGCGGAATTGGTATTGCGCGTTCCTGAAATTGCCCCTAATCCAAAGACCAAGATCATCGTGAACTGCGCCGGAAGAACACGCAGCATCATCGGCACTCAATCTCTGATTAATGCAGGCATTCCCAACGAGGTAAATGCTTTGCGTAATGGCACGATTGGCTGGACCTTAGCTGGGCAAGAATTAGATAAGGGGCAAAGTCGTAAATTCAAAGAGGTTAGCGAAAGCACTGCGAGTGAAGCCGCGAAACGTGCACGTAGCGTTGCAGATCAGGCTGGGGTAAAGCGAGTAAAGCTTGCAGATATTGCGCAATGGAAATCCCAAGCAGAACGCACCACCTATTTCTTTGATCCAAGAACCCCTGAAGAATATGAAGCAGGCCATCTTCCGGGATTCCGCTCAACACCAGGCGGACAATTAGTACAAGAAACAGAAATGGTGGCGCCGGTTCGTGGCGCACGTATCGTACTATCTGATCCTGGTGGTGTTCGAGCCAATATGCCTGCCTCATGGCTCGCCCAAATGGCTTGGGACGTCTACGTGATCGATGACATCAAAGCTACCGACCTTACTGAGAAAGGGGTATGGACTCCCGCCCTACCAAGCACGCCTCAAATTCAAACAGTAGATGTCAAGACAGCCTCTTCTTGGCTAGAGAGCGATAGCGCAACCATCTGTATAGATCTGAGCACTCATGCAAATTATGTGAAGGGTCATATTCCTGGAAGTTGGTTTGCACTGCGATCACAGTTTTCAAACGCGATGAAGAATCTACCAACCGCAAATCGCCTCGTTCTCACGAGCACAACTGGT
>NZ_NCJB01000109.1:0-8319 GCF_002282275.1 Polynucleobacter sp. 39-46-10
GGTATCGAATCGCATCATTAATGAAGTACGTGGTATCAATCGCGTGGTCTACGACATTAGCGGAAAACCGCCAGCAACTATTGAGTGGGAGTGAAAACATTGCTGTAAGTCGTTGATTTATAACGATTTACGAGTTACACAATTGTTTCACACAAATCACTAAGTCGTTGTATTTCTTACAAATTTAATTTACAGTTGTTGAAATAGTTACACAATTTTGTAGCTATGAAAATAGACAGCTACACGTAAATTAAATGCCAACCAAAAAAGTCACAACAAACGGAACTGAAGTTGCAATATTTGATAACGCTGTAATTTACAAGCGTGGAGAGTATTGGCACTTTAGGTATTGGCTTACTAAAGAGCGTAAATACGCACGATTTAGCTTAAGAACTACAAACTTAAACACAGCTAAAGTTAAAGCAGAAGGACACTATCACGAACTTAAAGCTAAGGAATATGCTGGAATTACACACTTTAGTAAAACAGCTAAAGATGGTGTTGCTATGTATTTGGCTAAACGTGAAAAAGACATAGATATAAACATAACTAAAGGAAGATTTAGCACTATTAAGACACACTTAGAGCATTGGCTTAATTATATTAAGCGTGACACTAAGCTAAAAGAATTGCAAATTACTGATTGCGAAGATTACTACTTAAAGAGAGTAGAAGGAAAAACAAAAAAACAAACATTAAGTGCAACAACTGTAGAGAACGAACAGAGCACTATTAATGCAATGATGAAATGGCTTTATAAGCATAAGGAAACTAATTTAGAAAGTTTTGAATTTACAAAACTAAAGCGTGTAGATAGGGGAGATGAAAGTTTAAGACGTAATAGTTTTACAGATGACGAGATTAAACGTATAGGAATAGAGTTAGACAAATACATTGCTGAAGCATTGCAAAGAATTAATGAAACTGGCAATTTAGTAAAGGCTATTGCTGGTTATTACTTTGTAATAAGCATAATGTTTGGATTACGTAGAGGCGAGCAAATACAATTAGAGTGGAGTGATTACGAAGAGTTTGAGCATAAAGTAGCAAAAAAAGACTACAACTTAGTAAAGCTAACTGTTAGGGCAGAAATTAGTAAAGTTAATAAAACAAGAAGAATTGTTGAGAAAGATATTGGTTACTTTGACGACTTATTTAAGTTGCAATATCCACGAATAACAGCCTACCAAAAATCCAAACCAAAAGACGAACAGAAGAAATTTGCTAATACACTTATTTTTAGTCCTAATGGTGATACAGCAATAAGCAATCGTGCTATTGCATATCACTTTGATAAAATAATCAAATTAGCAAAGATTGAAAATATAGAAAAACGCAACATAGTGCCATATAGCTTTAGACACTATTACATAACGCAGAAAGTAAATAGTGGATTAGTTCCTACTTCAGTTGCAGAAATAGCTGGAACAAGCACTACACAAATAGAAAATACTTACTATCACACAACAGATGCTAAGTTAATTGCTAATGCATTTGCTGGATACGTTATTAAAGATGGCTTGCTTATCCCAACTTAACACTATTAATAGTTTGCTGTGCCTTAGCAATCTTCTGCCTATCACGCTCTGCCTTAAGCTGTTTAGCTACATTATCCTTTTGTAGCTGTAAAGACTTAATACGCTGTTGTTGAGGTGTTAAAGGTTTTATTACATTTGGTTTAATTTCTTTTAATCGCATTTAATGTCCAATTTGCTGTGGTGGTGATAAAACATTTCCAGCACCAAACTGTCCTTGCACTAACTTAAATGCCATAGCACTATTATCAGCAAAAACAATTGTATTAATCCAAACTCCACTCACCTTTACTGTAGCCTTAAACTGTTTCATAACAGTATTTAGTTTTATTACATTTACGTGCCCCAAATCCTTAAAACAATGGGGCACGTAACCAACACTATTTGTTAAATGCCTTGCGTGTAGCATCACTAACTTCACTAATAGCATCGTCAAATTCGCCTGCAACAACAGCATCTTTCAACTTATGCAATGTTCCAATTAATTCAGTTCCATTAGTTAATTCAATTGCATTAGCACCTTTCTTGTTAAGTGGTAACGTCTTTGCACCATACTTAACAGCTAAATTAATCTTGCCATTCTCTGCAATCCAAAACCATTCCTTAACACGTTTAACTGTTTCAACAGTCATACGCTCACCAGTTTCCTTGTTAGTAATAGTTTTAATACGTTTTGGTGCATAAGTTTGTTGATTACGCTGTGCTTCGCACAATTCCAACTGTTCTTGCACTTTAGCAAGTAGCTTTGAGCGACGTTGCATAACTGGTGAAATAGCTGTGCGTTTAGCTGTAGTAATTAACTTCAAGTTTGTAACTATGCTCATCGTTTTCTCCTATAAGTTAATGGGCATACTTACTTTATGGCTGATTTTTAGTAATTCCTACCTAAATCTGCCACCAATTCTCACCAAAAACCTAATAATTCGTTAATAAATTAATGGTTTTATTACATACACATAAATAAGTGTATGTCTAATAACCAAGCTCTTAAGCAAGCATACGTAGAAACTATCAACCAATTTAGTCCACGTCTCACACACGCTGTAACCGTTACTTTCAAAACACGTGCATACGTATTACCAAAAAGTTACCAAAAATGCACCCAAAACCAAAATAACGTGTTTAAGTCTGCCCAAAAATACCAACCAGAACGATGGAATTGGGGCAATAGTGAGGTTTTGGGTGATTGGAAATGGTTAAACGAGGAAGTGGCAGAAAGCACTTTGGATTACTTTTACGCTAAGTTAGCTTATATGGCTTTTGGTAAAGACACAAAACGGACAACAACTAAGGCGTATTCAAAACCCACGATGATTACAAGCATAGAAGGCTTATACAGCGACAAACGCATACACGCACACTTAGCAATTGGTAACTTACCCAAAAACATTGACATTCGAAATACGATAGAACGAGCTTGGTGGGCTTGTGACTTTGCACACAAAAGCATAGTCATTAAGCCACTAAGCAACACTTATGGCTGGCTTGACTACATTACTAAAGAAGCAAACGTTGGCAACGTAGATGCTTTACGCATACAAAGCATTAAACAACCCCAAATCTACTTAAGTGACATTGGCGTAGAAAACAGCTTGTAATTAAGCAGATTTGGACAATTTGGATAACAAGCAAGCATTACTATTTAATGCTTAATAGCGAAGCTATACCTAAAATTTACTAATTACAATGCACAACGCTTCAAATCAACGCTATAAGCAAGAAATACAAGGTAGTGAATACAAACACAGCAGAGAGCTTAGAAAACAGCACTAAGACGCTTTAATTAAGTCTGCTAATAAATGTGGGATTTAGACGACAAATTAACTAAATAGCAATATGTAATCTTCTTTATTAAGTATTACATTTGGCAAGAAAACACAGCATACAGCGACGTAACCGTATGTTTTTATTAAGGAATGCAAATTGACTAACTTTTGGAATAAAAAGGTCGCAGAAAATAAACAAAGAAAATACATTAAAGACATAGCAAAACTTTGGTTAGGGAAAGAAACTATGTCTAAGCAAGCAAAAACATTAAACAATGATGAAATACGTAAAGTTTTAGATTACGTAGCAACACGAAAGCATAGCGAGCGAAATAGAGCGATGATTTTTACTATTTTTAATACTGGTATGCGTGTTAGTGAAGTTGCTAATTTACGTTTTAAGGATGTTGTAGATAGTGAAGGTGCTGTTAAACGTGAAATTCGACTTAGTGCAGAGGATACTAAGACTAAGGAAGCACGTATTGTATTTGTTAATGACAAGTTACATAAGGAATTAACAAGATACGTTAAGTTATACAAGCCACTAAACACCAATGTAAAGTTCTTTTACAGTCAAAAACGTGCAAGTGATGGCTACAGTCCAAATACATTAGCCCAATTTTTCCATTACTTGTTTAATAGGGCAGGGATTGCTGGTGCAAGTTCACACTCTGGTAGACGTAGCTTTATTACAAACTTAGCTAACAAAGGTGTTGGAGTAAGAGTAATAATGGGATTAAGTGGACATAGAGCATTGAGTAGTGTGCAATGTTACATAGACTGTAACGATGATATGAAACGTAAAGCAATTAACTTACTAAATTAGTATTACCAACCAGACTTTAGTATTAGTGTAGCGTTATCTTCAATACGTTTTGTTGCATTCATTACTTCAATAACTAACTTATCATTAGCTTTTGTATATGCGGGAAATGATTTATAGAATTTAGCATCGCCAATATCTTTTTCTATAAAAAAATCTAAACTCTTTATTGTGCTCTCTAATTCTCGCTTAAATCTAACTAAGTGTCCGTGTGTCCAAGTTAAGTGACTTAGTTCATCTATTAAAACATCATCAACTATAAAATGTGTAGTTAGATTGTCTACAAACTTTAGGGTAAGTGCTGTTGCATTAGCCTCGCTTTCAAATAGATAAAGTTCACGTGTATAGCTGTGATTATTAACTAAGACTTTTTCGAAGTTACTAAAAGCGTTTTCTATTTGATAAAGTTTATCTGCGTATGGAACATTTTTATTTTTGCGTTTTCCACCACCATAAATTACTTTTGAACCCTTGCCCAAGTATTCATCAAGTTCTTTATAAGTTGGCTTGTCTTTATTTGAAGTGTTCTCAAAAATTGCACATTTAACAGACATAGTTATTTTGCTTTCTTAACGCGACTCTTAGCAAGTTTTCTTAGCTTTTTTGTTTCATAGTCAATCCACATATCTTCATACTTGCCTAAATCCTTATGCACACTTACTATTAAAGCATTAGTCTTCTCGCCACCGTGTTGAGGTAGTCGTAATGCCATATGTTTAATAACAGCACGTAACCAAGCATCAACTGATTGATGTTCTACGGGAATATTCCAGTTTGAGCTTGTGTAGCAATACTTGTATAAAGGATCAATTGTTGGCATTGTTTCAAAATAAAGCTGTGTTTCATAATCTTCATTAGCTTCAATAATCTTCAACTTCGCTTCAAACTGTAGCTCTTCAATCGATTTGCTTTGGTTACGTGGCATTGCTATTACTTCTTACTTGCACGTTTCTTAACTTCACTTTGTGTAACTACCAAACGCTTAATACCAATTACATTACCAATTGCTTCAAGTATTGCTATATCACTTACGTCTTTTGCACTATCTTTAATCTTCTTAAAGTCAGCAGGGATATTCGACTTTTTAATTGCTTCTGTTACTTCTCCAGCATAAGCACGTCTTTCTAATACTTTTAATGCTTCCTTTGCTGCCTCAAGTTTCTTCTTTAAGTCATCTGCAGAAAGTGATTTACGCGGTGCTCTTGTAGCCATTCTCAATTCTCCAAGTAGTTATGTTTAACAGAATAGTAATAAAACCTATTGTCATTAGCTTTATATCCCTATATTCTGCATAAAGTCATTAGTGTTTATCCTTAGTCCCATACAAGTTAATATGTAACCTATGCCAGATATAACTATTAACGAAGTTCGCAGACGCTTACAGCTATTTGCGAAAGAACACGCTACAGATAGCGATGAGAAACAACACGCACAGCAATTTTGGCGTGATTTTTATATGTGCTTTGGGCTTAGTAAAAGCTCAGCAAGTATGTTTGAGGCACGTGTTCTAAAAGTAGGTGGAGCACGTGGCTATATAGACAGCTTTATTCCAGGTGTTTTATTGGTAGAGCAAAAGAGTTTAGGTAGAAACTTAGATGATGCTTATGTGCAAGCACAAGCATATTTCCACGCAATTGCTAATGAATTTGAAAAGCCCCAATACATTATTACGTGTGACTTTCAAACATTTCAGTTGTATAACTTACAAAACAACGCTAAAGAGCCACTAATTTGTAAGTTAGATGAATTACATAAACGTGCAGATTGGTTTATGTTTTTAGTTGATAAACGTGTTCAAGCTGTCACAGAAGAATTACCAGTCAATCGTAAAGCTGCAGAACAAATTGCTAAGTTACACGATGCATTACTTAAGGCAAACTATAAAGGCAAAGATTTAGAGAGTTTCTTAACACGCTTATTGTTTTGTTTGTTTGCAGACGACACAGGGATATTTGGTGACGATGGCATATTTAGACGCTTAGTTGAAGCTACTAAAGAAGATGGTAGTGATTTAGGTAGTGCAATAAGTTTGTTATTTGAAGTTCTAAATACTCCTAAAGATAGCAGACAAACTAATTTAGATGAAGCATTACAAGCATTTGAATATGTAAATGGTAATTTATTTGCAGATCATATACAAACTCCTTATTTTGACTTTGACTTACGCACAATTTTAATTAAGTGTGTGCAAATTGATTGGAGTGGAATTAGTCCTGCAATATTTGGTGCAATGTTTCAAGCTGTATTAGAAGAAGGTGCAAGTGATACAGCACATCGTAGAGAAAGTCGCAGAGAATTAGGTGCACATTACACAAGTGAAAGAAACATACTTAAAGTAATACAACCATTATTTTTAGATGACTTATATGAAGAGTTTGATAAAGCTAAAGGTAGCAAGATAAAACTTACAGCTTTATATGACAAGCTACCAACCTTAAAGTTTTTTGATCCTGCGTGTGGTTGTGGTAATTTTTTAGTTATTGCTTATAGAGAAATTAGAAGAATTGAGAATGATGTTATTAATGAATTATTTTTTAAGGGACAAGCACAAGGTGGTTTATTAGATATAGCAACATTATGTCGCGTTAATATTGGACAGTTTTATGGAATAGAAATTGATGAAGCTGCTACACATATTGCACGTGTTGCACTATACATAACAGATCATCAACTTAACTTAGAGGCTGCTAATAAATTTGGTAAAACTCGTGCAACAGTTCCTTTAGTTACAACACCTCATATACATTGTGGAAATGCATTACGTATTGATTGGAATGATGTTGTTAAAGCAGAAGAATGTAATTTTGTTTTTGGTAATCCACCTTTTATTGGTTACAAACATCAATCTGCATTACAGAAGAAAGACTTAGAGATTGTTTATGGAGTTGGTAATAATGCAGGCGTATTAGATTATGTTTGTGCTTGGTATGTGTTAGCAAGTAGATTTATAAAATCGAATGAACAAACAAAATGTGCTTTCGTATCTACAAATAGTATTGCACAAGGAGAGCAAGTAGCTGTTTTGTGGAGTTTATTATTGCCTCTACATATCAATATTCATTTTGCGTATCGTACATTTGATTGGAGTAATGAAGGAAAGGCTGTTGCAGGTGTTCACTGTGTAATTATTGGATTTGGTATTTGTGATGTTAAGCAACGTCTTATTTTTAAGGAAAATGACGAAATAGTATTAGCTAAAACAATAAATCCATATCTTCTTGATGCACAAACAATACTTATCGATAAAAAAACTAATCCTATCTGTAATGTTCCTAATTTAGTTTATGGTAATGAACCACGTGAAGGTGGTTTTTTATTGTTAGATGAAGATGAGTATAAAAAATTAGTTGCTATAAACGACTATAGCGTCAAGTTTATTAAACGTTTTGTAAGTGCTGATGACTACATCAATAACATTAAACGTTATTGTTTTTGGCTTGTTAATGCTGATCCAACTGAACTACATAAGAGTAATTTTTTACTTAAACGCATTGAAAGTGTGCGTGAATTTAGAAAAAATAGTTTACAGAAAGCAGCTAATGCAGCATCAGCTACTCCTTCTGTTTTTGTAGCTACTCCTTCTGTTTTTGTTTCTATTCGTCAATCAAATCAACCTTATTTGCTTATCCCAATACATAGTAGTGAACGACGAGATTACATACCAATTGGTTATTTAAGTGGTGATGTTATATGTAGTAATGCTTCATTTATGTTACCTAACGCTACAGTTAAAGAATTTGCTGTTCTTACAAGTAAAATGCATATGGCTTGGGTAAGAATAATTTGTGGAAGATTAGAAAGCCGTTATCGCTATTCAAATACTGTTGTATATAACAATTTTGTGTGGGATATTAATAGCACTGAAGAGCAGAAAGCCAACTTATCGTTAAGTGGGCAAGCAATTTTAGATGCAAGAAACCTTTATCCAAATGCATCTTTAGCTGAATTATATGACCCCTTAACAATGCCAATTGAACTTGTTAAAGCACACGAAGCAAATAATAAAGCTGTTGATAAGGCTTATGGATATATGGGAGCTGATGATGATGCAAGTAGAGTTGCTTTCTTGTTTAAGCGTTATGAGGAATTAACAAGTTTATTACCACCAACTGTTGCAAAGAAAAAACGTGCCAAGAAACAAGATGATGCACAATCTAATCTAATTTAACAATGGTTATCAATAATATGCGTCCTA
>NZ_NCJB01000110.1:0-7653 GCF_002282275.1 Polynucleobacter sp. 39-46-10
GATCCTGCGAGTGCCTTGCTGGAAGTATTAGATCCAGAGCAAAACCACACATTTCAAGATCACTATGTTGAAGTTGACTTTGATCTGTCCGATGTGATGTTTGTTGCGACGTCGAACTCATTGAATATTCCTGGCCCTTTATTGGATCGCTTGGAAATTATTCGTCTTGCAGGCTATACCGAAGATGAGAAGACTAGTATTGCGATTAACTATTTAATCCCTAAACAGATTAAAAATAATGGCCTCAAGAAAGACGAGTTGAAGATTGAGGAATCCGCTGTTCGCAGCATGATTCGCTACTACACACGTGAAGCTGGTGTGCGTTCTTTGGAGCGAGAGATCAGTAAGATTTGCCGCAAGGTAGTCAAGTTATTGCTACTGAAGAAAGAGGCTGCCCCAGTTACTGTGGATGCTGACAATCTCGAGAAATTCCTCTCGGTCAAGATGTATGACTTTGGTTTGGCGGCAAAAGAGAATCAAGTTGGCCAAGTTACAGGTTTAGCCTGGACTGAGGTTGGCGGAGATCTTCTGACAATCGAAGCAGCGGTCATGCCTGGTAAGGGTGTTATTACTCGCACCGGTTCGATCGGTGACGTTATGAAAGAGTCTGTGGAAGCGGCAAAAACTGTGGTGCGCTCGAGAGCAAGAGCTTTGGGAATTGCAGATGAAGCCTTCGAGAAGAAAGATATTCATATTCACTTTCCAGATGGCGCAACACCAAAAGATGGCCCGTCTGCCGGCATTGCAATTACAACAGCCCTCGTATCCGTATTTACTGGGATTCCAATTCGTTCTGATGTGGCGATGACTGGGGAAATTACCTTGCGCGGCGAAGTGCTTCCGATTGGTGGCCTCAAAGAGAAGTTATTAGCAGCTCATCGTGGCGGTATTAAGCTTGCCCTGATTCCCGAGGAAAACGTCAAAGATTTGATCGACATACCGGATAACGTCAAGAATGCGATTGAAATTGTGCCGGTACGTTGGATTGATAAGGTTCTTGAATTAGCATTAGAGAGAAAACCAGTTGCTTTGCCTGATCCAACACCAGAAGAACTCGCTAAACAGGCTGCTGAAGCTAGCAAGGCCAATGAAAAGATTTCTTCTGGAGAGGCTTTAAAGCATTGATGTCTAGGGGATATTTGAGGGATTTTGAGTCAAATTAAGCGACTCATTTAAGTTCATTTTGATGAAGAATCTCTCTTATGTCCTCACACTAGGTTACAATCTCGTCTGTAATAAATTGGGGCGCTTAGCTCAGATGGTAGAGCGTCTGCCTTACACGCAGAATGTCGGCGGTTCGATCCCGTCAGCGCCCACCAGTTCCCCAAACCACCTTTCAGTTTCCTTTCTTAGGCTTTCTAGTTTCTCTAGACACCCAGCCTAGTACACTCGCGTTATTGACTTTATTTTCGAGCGATTAATCCATGTTTGATTCAGTACGTAAACACCGTAAGATTTTGCAGTTTGTACTCATGCTGTTTATTGTTCCCTCATTCGCATTATTCGGGATCTCAAGTTACTCCGAATTCATGGATAAGGAAACCGACTTAGTTAAAGTGAATGGCAACCCCATTACGCTCCAAGAAGTCGATATGGCGGCAAAGCGTCAAGCAGAGCGCGTTGGTGGAAATCTACAGATTGCTCAAAGCTTACCGTTTCGTCAGGCAATCTTGAACGAATTGCTGCAACAGCGCATCTTGGGATTTGCTGTGAGCGATCTGCGTTTACAGGTAGGGAAACAAGAGCTTGTTAATAGCCTCCAAATGATTCCGCAGATTCGTGCTTTGTATCGTGAAGACGGAAAATTTGACGATGCTCGTTTTAAACAGTTGCTGGCAAGCAATGGCATGAATGAAGAGCAGTTTTATGCCAGCCAAAGCTTTGACTTGAAAATTCAACAGTTAGTGAATTCGGTTGCACGTACGGAGTTGACCAACCCAAAACTGTCTCAAATTATTTTGTCCTTATATGAGACTGAAAGACAAGTTCAAACTTTGCAGTTCAATGCTAAAGATTATTTATCCAAAGTAAATCCAAGCCCCGAAGAGTTACAAGCCTTTTATGAGGCTAATGCCAAGCTATTCGAGCGCCCTGAATATATCGATGTGGAATACATCGTCCTGAAGGCTGATCCCAAAGAAGATTCGAAAGTGTTTAGCGAAAAGGCAGATCAGTTTGCAAACATCACTTACGATCAAGCTGATAGTCTGAAACCGGCTGCTGATAAATTAAAGCTCAGTATTCAAACTCAGAAGGGCGTAACACGTAGTGGTGCGTCCGGTGTATCCAGTGATCATCCATTGGCTAATCCTAAAGTGGTTCAGTCCCTCTATGGCGATGAGGCTCTGAAGAACAAGCGCAATACTGAGGCCGTCCAAACAGCGCCAGGTGTCTTTGTATCTGCTCGCGTTGTGACGCTACACCCTGCGCAAACTTTGCCTTTTAAAGAAGTTGCGGCTGAAGTGAAGCGCCAAGTTACTCAACGTGCTGCCGAGAAACTAGCCATTGCGGATGCCAGTGAAAAATTTTTGGCACTTGAAAAGGACCCGAAGAATGCTGCTGGTTTTGGAAGCGCTAGCTGGATCTCGAGAAATAAGCCGGGTAGCCTAGTAGGGGCTTCAATGGATGAGGTCATGTCTGTTAACGCAAGCAAATTACCTGCCGTAGTTTCAGTGGCAAATCCAGGTGTAGGCACTACTATTTATCGCATTGACCAGGTTCGCCAACCACCGGTCGTTGATGCTAAGGTGCGTAATGCGCAAGCACAACAGATTCAAGCATTGGCTGCACAGTCAGAATTTGCAGGTTTTATGGCTTACTGGCGCAATAGTGCTGGCGTTAAAGTCATTAACCCACTCAAACAAGCAAGCTCAGGCAGTTAAATTTAAGGTAGCTTTTTTAGCAAGCTACTGTATGGGGCCATTGAGCCCCATACGTTTTGAAAGATAACGCTTTGCGCTTCAACATTTGGGTGTAGGCGATCCGCTTGAAATAATTCTGGCCTAGTGGCAACGCCTTCCAAGAAGAAGGGTAGCAACTCAATCCGTTCTTGTTTGGCCAGTTGAGCATAAAGCTCTTTAAATTGCATGGTGTAATTTTGGCCATAGTTTGGAGGAATCTGTATGCCACAGAGCAAAACCTTGGCGCCTGATTTCTTGCTCATCTGAATCATCTTGCGTAGATTCGTTTCAGTTTGGTTTATAGGCAAACCACGCAAGGCATCATTTGCTCCGAGCTCTATCAGAACTATTCCCGGTTTCTTTTGACTTAATAGATTAGGGAGGCGACTTAGTCCTCCTGAGCTTGTCTCACCGCTAATGCTGGCATTAAATACGCTCCATGGGCTCTTGTCCCTGATAAGCTGTCCTTCTAGTTGGTTGACCCATCCAGTTCCACGAGGCAGGCCATATTCGGCTGAAAGACTATCTCCTAAAATTAGGACCACTGGCTTGACCTGAGCCCAGGAAGAAATGCTCATTAAGAGGCAAAATAGACCTGTAATGAATTTATTACTAGTTAATAGTTGAATCCGCATTTTTCCATTCTAAGAAATTTCCACATGAACAAACAGTCTAATTCCATTGTTGCTGAGCGCGTGGGCAAGCTAGTAAACACTGCTGATGGCGACTTAGTCATTTTGCATGAACTCAGCTTTCAAATTGAGCAAGGCGAGAGTGTGGCTATTGTGGGTGCCTCTGGGTCTGGAAAGAGCACTTTGTTAAGTCTTCTAGCCGGTCTCGATCTCCCAAGTACAGGTCAGATATACCTGATGGGACAAAACTTAAATCTATTAGATGAAGATGGTAGGGCCCGTTTACGAGGCCAATCCGTTGGCTTTGTCTTTCAATCATTTCAGCTATTGCCCCATTTAACCGCCCAAGAGAATGTAATGCTCCCCCTGGAGATTACTGGCGTTAAGCAATCTGAGGCAAGGCAGGCTGCTGCTGAGTGGCTGGATAAGGTGGGATTAAGTCTAAGATCAAACCATTTTCCGAAGACCCTCTCTGGGGGTGAGCAACAACGTGTGGCTTTAGCCCGGGCCTTTATCAATAAACCTGCCATCCTATTTGCTGATGAGCCCACTGGGAGCCTTGATGAGGCAAGTGGAAATAGGGTGATTGAGCTTCTTTTTGAGCTGAATCGGGAGAATTCCTCAACCCTGGTTCTGGTGACCCATGATCCTGCCTTGGCTGCACGGTCAGGGCGCCAATTAAGCCTTCAGGGTGGTCGCCTAGCTTGATCAAAACCTTATAATCTTGGCATGTCATCATTCTGTTGCTTGCCCGGGGCAAATGCCCTTTCAGCCTTCCGCCAACAGCGACTTTTAGCTTCGCTCGCAGCCCAGGGAATCCAACTTGAGTCCATAGAGGCTCAATATCTTCATTTCATTTGGTCTGAGTCTGAACTCAATACCAAAGACAAAGAGGTGCTCGAAAGTCTGCTGACTTACGGACAAACTTTTGTGTCGCTAATCAAGGGTTCTGGTTCCTTATTTAGTAAAGCATCTGAGAAGCAATCTGCTATTGCCATACCGCGCTTTGGAACTGTATCTCCGTGGGCTAGTAAAGCCACCGATATTGCCCGCCAATGCGGTCTAGATGTTTTGCGCATCGAGCGTGGCGTTCAATTTGCATGGCAAAGTAAAAAATCCCTCAATGCACTAGAGGAGCAATTGGTATTGGCAGCGCTTCATGATCGAATGACAGAGGCTGTGATTTCTGATGTCAATGAAGCCAGTGCTTTGTATCAATCTCTGCCGGATCAACCATTTGTGCGCATCCCAGTTCTAACTGAGGGGAGATCTGCCTTAGATAGGGCGAACCAAGAGTTAGGCTTAGCGCTTTCTGAAGATGAAGTACTTTATCTCGTTGAGAATTTCATTCGCCTA
This sequence comes from Polynucleobacter sp. 39-46-10, assembly GCF_002282275.1. NCBI lineage: Bacteria > Pseudomonadati > Pseudomonadota > Betaproteobacteria > Burkholderiales > Burkholderiaceae > Polynucleobacter > Polynucleobacter sp. 39-46-10. Next base: position 4,889 of record NZ_NCJB01000110.1, read on the forward strand.
GAGCGAAATCCAAGCGATGTTGAATTGATTATGTTTGCGCAAGCAAATAGCGAACATTGTCGTCATAAGATTTTTAATTCAAGCTGGACGATTGATGGCGATGATCAAGAGAAATCCCTATTTGCGATGATTCGCAATACGCATCAGCTGCAGCCTGAAGGTACTATCGTTGCTTACTCTGATAACTCAGCAGTAATGGTTGGGGCTGAATCAGAAACTTGGTCACCCAAAGGCGTTGGCCATCGTTATGAAAAAGATACGCGTCTAGTTCATACCTTAATGAAGGTGGAGACACACAATCACCCAACAGCAATCGCACCATTCCCTGGTGCCTCTACGGGTGCGGGTGGCGAGATTCGTGATGAAGGTGCGACTGGTATTGGTGGGCGACCTAAAGCAGGTCTCACTGGTTTCTCTGTGTCCAACCTCAATATTCCTGGGACTGATTTGCCATGGGAATCAGAAAAGTACGGAAAACCTGAACGTATTGCTACGCCACTTCAAATCATGATTGATGGGCCATTGGGTGGCGCTGCATTTAATAATGAATTCGGTCGACCAATTTTGGGTGGCTACTTCCGCGTTTTCGAACAAACTTTAGAAGGTGTTCGTCGTGGATATCACAAGCCAATCATGATTGCGGGTGGTATCGGTAACATTGATTCAATTCATACAGCAAAGAAGCAAATTAAGGCAGGTCACTTGTTTATTCAATTGGGTGGTCCTGGTATGCGTATTGGTATGGGTGGAGCAACCGGCAGTTCAGTTGCAACCGGTACTAATACTGCGGATTTAGATTTCGACTCTGTTCAGCGGGGTAATCCTGAAATGGAGCGCCGTGCGCAAGAGGTAATTAACTCTTGTATTGCTATGGGTCAGAGTAATCCCATTGTTTCGATTCATGATGTGGGTGCTGGCGGTATTTCTAATGCATTTCCAGAGCTAGCAGATGGTGCTGGCTTAGGTGCACAATTTCAATTGCGTAATGTCCCACTTGAAGAGAGTGGTATGAGCCCAGCAGAGATCTGGTGTAATGAATCTCAAGAGCGCTATGTTCTCGCCATCGAAGCTAAAGATCTAGAGTTGTTTAAATCACTCTGTGAGCGTGAGCGTTGTCCATTTGCAGTAGTTGGTGAAGCAACAACTGAGCGTCAACTCCAGCTAAGTGATAGCAAAGAAGTTTCTGGTAGTGATGCAGCGATGCCGATTAATATGCCGATGGAAGTATTGCTTGGCAAGCCGCCGCGTATGCATCGCGATGTGATGCGTATTCCGCAAGAGTTTGATGAGTTAAATGTCACTGATGCTGATCTTGCCCAATGCATTGCATGGGTTCTTCAACAGCCAACGGTAGCTAGCAAGTCATTCTTAATCACGATCGGAGATCGTACTGTTGGTGGCCTCAATGCCCGTGACCCATTTGTGGGGCCATGGCAAGTTCCTGTTGCAGACTGCGCAGTTACCTTGATGGATTACAAAGGCTATCGTGGTGAAGTGATGACGATGGGTGAGCGCACTCCACTAGCCGTCATTGATGCGCCGGCCGCTGCCAAGATGGCAGTAGGTGAAGCTATTACCAACTTATTGGCTGCTGATATTCGTCGCCTAGAAGACGTGAAACTGTCTGCTAATTGGATGGCTGCTTGCGGTGCGCCCGGCGAGGATGCTAAGTTATATGACTCAGTTCAAGCGATTGGTATGGATTTATGCCCAGCTCTGGGCATTTCCATTCCAGTTGGTAAAGACTCTTTGTCTATGGCAACTTCATGGCAAGATGGTGATCAAGCCAAGAAAGTGGTTTCTCCAGTCTCACTCATTATTTCGGCATTTGCTGCAGTTCAGGACGTTCGCAAAACTACAACACCTTTGCTAAAACTCAAAGATGAGTCTGGAGCAGCTCTAGAAACCGAATTAATTTTGATTGACTTAGGTCGCGGTAAGAACCGCATGGCTGGAAGTATCCTGGCTCAAGTTCTTAATCAATCCGGTAAGTCGGCTCCAAATGTAGATCATCCTGAAGATCTGAAGGCACTTGCTCATGCAATCATTGAGCTGCGTAAAGCAGATCAATTACTGGCATATCACGATCGTTCTGATGGTGGTTTATTTGCTTGTATCGCAGAGATGGCTTTTGCATCACACATTGGCATCTCCCTCAATGTTGACATGATTGCAGTAGATATTGGTCAAGAAGCAGATTGGGGTGATGCTAAGAACTGGGCGCAACAAGTATCCGGCCGACGCCATGAGCAAACCATGCGCGCATTATTTAATGAAGAGCTTGGTGCTGTAATTCAGATTCGTAAGTCTGATCGAGAAGCAGTATTTGCGGTTTTGCGTAAATTAAATCTGAGTGCTTACAGTCATGTGATCGCTAAGCCTAATACCAATGGTCGTATTGAAATTTGGCGTGATGCTAAAAATATCTTTGCAGAGCCGCGTGAAGTTCTCCAGAAAATGTGGGCAAATACCAGTTATCAGATTGCGCGCTTGCGCGACAACCCTGATTGCGCAGATAGTGAGTTTGCGCAACTCGATAACGTTGCCGATACTGGAATGTCACCAAAGCTGACATTTGATATTGCAGTCGATATTGCAGCACCATTTATAAACAAGAATGCTGGACCTAAAGTTGCCATCTTGCGTGAGCAGGGTGTTAACTCCCACGTTGAAATGGCTTACGCTATGAACTGGGCTGGTTTTGATACCTATGACGTGCACATGTCAGATTTGCTTTCCGGTAAGTCCAAGCTAGATGATTTCCG
>NZ_NCJB01000523.1:0-1193 GCF_002282275.1 Polynucleobacter sp. 39-46-10
TAAGGCGCTCATCATTGCGGAGAAACCTTCTGTTGCGAATGACATTGCCAAGGCTTTAGGAGGCTTCACTAAATATGAGGACTATTTCGAGAGCGATGACTTTGTCATCTCTTCTGCGGTGGGCCACTTATTAGAAATTGCTGCCCCGGAAGAATTTGATGTCAAACGTGGCAAATGGTCGTTTGCAAACCTACCCGTTGTGCCGCCCTATTTTGATTTACGCCCGATTGCCAAAACTGAATCGCGCCTCAAGGTATTGCAAAAGCTGATTAAGCGCAAAGATATCAATCAGCTTATAAATGCATGTGACGCGGGGCGTGAAGGTGAATTAATTTTCCGCTTGATTGCACAGCATGCGAAAGCGCCACAGGCCATTAAGCGTCTTTGGCTGCAATCTATGACCCCGGCAGCGATTCGTGATGGCTTTGCTTCGCTGCGTAGTGATGCCGACATGCAGCCTCTAGCAGATGCAGCACGTTGCCGCTCTGAAGCAGATTGGATGGTTGGCATTAACGGCACTCGCGCAATGACTGCATTTAATAGTAAGAGTGGTGGATTCTTTTTAACGACAGTTGGTCGAGTACAAACGCCAACCTTATCAATTGTTGTAGAGCGCGAAGAACTAATTCGTAAATTTGTCTCTAAAGACTATTGGGAAGTTAAGGCCGAGTTTATTGCTGCAGCTGGCGTATATGAAGGCCGCTGGTTTGATCCGAAGTTTAAAAAGGATGTTGCTGCTCCAGATGCGCGCGAGAATCGCCTCTGGAGTGAAGCTGCCGCACAAAGCATTGTGGCTGCCTGTCGCGATAAAAAAGCGAGCGTCAAAGAAGAGGCCAAGCCAGCAACTCAGCTAGCGCCCCAATTGTTTGATTTAACTAGTTTGCAACGTGAGGCCAATGCACGCTTTGGCTTCTCCGCTAAAAATACCTTGGGTCTGGCCCAAGCACTTTACGAGCGCCATAAGGTGCTTACTTATCCGCGTACAGATGCCAAAGCTTTGCCCGAAGATTATTTGGACACCGTGAAGCAGACCATGGAGAACCTGGCTGAGAACTCATCAGAATATCGTCCATTTGCTAAACAAATTTTGCAGGGCGATCCTAAAGATCCAAAGGCAAAAGCTGGATATGGCTGGATCAAACCAAACAAACGTATTTTTGACAATTCAAAAATTTCTGATCACTTTGCGATCA
>NZ_NCJB01000524.1:0-1191 GCF_002282275.1 Polynucleobacter sp. 39-46-10
TGCTCAAAATCCAGGAAAGTCGTTTTCATAGCTTGATTTTAATATTCAACGGGAATGGGGTCGAGACTTCTCCACATATACCAGGTTGCAACCGTGCGCCAAGGGGCCCAATTGGCAGCCACTTCGCGGGCCTCATGCCTGCTAACAGGCTCTCCACTGAAGTAATTGAGGGAAATGGCCTTAATTAGACCGACATCGTCTAAAGGGAGGATATTCGGTCTAACCATATTGAAAATAAGGAACATTTCAGCGGTCCAGCGCCCAATACCCCGAATTTCACATAACTCTTTGATGATGGCCTCATCTTCCATGCCTTTCCACTGATTGGCATGCAAACGGCCAGAATTGAAGTGCTCAGCTAAATCACGGATGTACTCTACCTTGCGTCCTGATAGGCCAGCTGCGCGCAATTCTTCAACACTTAAAGCAAGGATATTTTTAGGATTTACTTTGTTTTTAGCGGCAAGCAGCACCTTCTTCCACACTGACTGGGCTGCCGCTACAGAAATTTGCTGGCCAACAATGGATCTAGCCAATGTGATAAATGCATCTCCACGCGTTCTCAAAAAAACAGCGCCATGTTTTGGAATCAGCTTTTTTAGAATGCGGTCATGCTTCATCAACTCGGCACAAGCTTGCTCCCAGTAATCGGGGGCAGACTCCTCAACAATTGCTTGCTCTACTACTTTAGTCAAAATACATTCTCAATCACGAATTAAGTTACCTAGCTTCTACGCCATTCAGTAAGACCGCCAGGTTTATCTTCTAAAACCACGCCCTGCTCTAACAAGGTATTGCGAATCGAATCTGCTTTGGCAAAATCTTTGGCTTGCTTTGCCGCAACTCGTGCAGCGATCTGCTCTTCAATTGCAGCAGCAGATAAACCTACATCACCACCACGAGATCCTTCTTGTAAAAATAAAGTTGGCTCTCGCTGCAAGAAGTTGAGGGTTCCAGCCAAGCCTTTGAGGGTAGAGGCAAGCTGCACCTTCTCATCACCCTGCGTACGATTGACTTCGCTTGCCAAATCAAATAGAGCTGCAATAGCTTCAGGTGTATTGAAGTCATCATTCATAGCATCAGTAAAACGCGTAGCCCATGGAGAATGGGGGTCTAGAGCCTGATTGCTTGCTGGCGCTTGAGCTAATGCAGTGTACAAACGAACTAAGCCTGAGCGCGCCTCTTCAAGCT
>NZ_NCJB01000525.1:0-1191 GCF_002282275.1 Polynucleobacter sp. 39-46-10
TTTGCGCCACTCGTTAATCTGCTCCCACCATGCCGCTAACTTGGCATCATTCTTACGTGGACCAGCAGCTTTAAGCTGAGCAGTCATCTCTTGCAATACTTCCTTGAGATTACCAACGATAGGTACATCCACTTTCACCCGCTTTGAAATCACGGAGGGATCGATATCAATATGAATAATCTTGCGAGGATGGCTTGCAAAGTGCGTGGTATTACCGATCACGCGGTCATCAAAACGAGCACCAATCGCAATCAACACATCGCTGTGCTGCATCGCCATATTGGCTTCGTAAGTACCGTGCATACCGAGCATACCGAGGAACTGAGGACTCGTACCAGGAAATCCACCAAGACCCATCAAGGTATTGGTTACTGGATAGCCCAGCAAATCAGCAAACTCTTTTAACTCAGGTGCAGCATCAGCCAAGATAACGCCACCACCGGTATAGATGTATGGGCGCTCTGCTTCTTGCAATAAAGAAACTGCCTTACGAATCTGCCCACTATGCCCTTTAATTACCGGGTTATAAGAGCGCATCTCCAAGGTATCTGGATAAACAAATGGCCCCTTCGCAGCGGAGACATCCTTAGGGATGTCGATCAATACTGGGCCTGGCCGACCTGTTTGGGCGATGTGAAAAGCTTTCTTAATCACTAAAGGAAGGTCTTTTACATCCTTCACTAAGAAATTATGCTTCACCACTGGGCGAGTAATACCAACGGTATCCGCTTCCTGGAAAGCATCTTCACCAATTGCATACGTAGGCACGTTGCCGCTAATGACCACCATTGGGATGGAGTCAGTGTAAGCAGTAGCAATGCCGGTAACCGCATTGGTAACACCTGGACCTGAAGTGACTAGAGCGACACCAACCTTACCGGTTGCACGCGCATAGCCATCGGCCGCATGAACTGCTGCTTGCTCATGACGAACAAGAATATGTTCAAACTTGTCCTGCTTAAAGATTTCATCGTAGATGAAGAGAACTGAACCGCCTGGGTAACCCCAAACATATTCAACACCCTCTTTGTGCAATGCCTTCACCAACATCTCGGCGCCAATCATTTCAGGCGCATTCGCTGTGGAATTTGGGTTTGCTGTGTCTTGGTTAGCTTTAGAAGCTAAAAATTCGGCGCTGCTTGTATTCATTTTCTTTCGTCCTTTGCAATTTTCGGCAAAAAATTGTTTGGT
>NZ_NCJB01000111.1:0-7592 GCF_002282275.1 Polynucleobacter sp. 39-46-10
GATTGGATCATTGCTGAGTTCAAGAAAGAGCAAGGCGTAGATTTGAGTAAAGACGTATTGGCATTGCAACGTTTGAAAGACGCTGCTGAAAAAGCCAAGATCGAATTGTCATCTGCACAACAAACAGAAATCAATTTGCCATATGTAACTGCTGATGCAGGCGGTCCTAAGCATTTGAACTTGAAACTGACTCGCGCTAAGTTGGAGTCTTTGGTAGAAGAGTTGATCAACCGTACTGCTGGCCCTTGCTTAACAGCAATCAAAGATGCTGGCGTAAACGTTGGCGATATCGACGACGTGATTTTGGTTGGTGGTCAGACTCGTATGCCTGCTGTGCAAGACAAGGTAAAAGAGATTTTTGGTAAAGAGCCACGTAAAGACGTGAACCCAGACGAAGCTGTTGCTGTTGGTGCTGCGATTCAGGGCTCCGTATTGTCTGGCGATCGTAAAGACGTATTGCTCTTGGACGTTACCCCGTTGTCACTGGGTATCGAAACCTTGGGCGGCGTAATGACCAAGATGATTCCGAAGAACACAACTATTCCTACTAAGCATTCACAGGTTTACTCTACAGCAGAAGACAACCAACCTGCGGTAACTATTAAGTGCTTCCAGGGTGAGCGTGAGATGGCTGCGGCCAACAAATTGCTCGGTGAATTTAATTTGGAAGGTATTGCTCCAGCGCAACGCGGTATGCCACAAATTGAAGTGACTTTTGATATCGATGCCAATGGTATTTTGCACGTAGCTGCAAAAGACAAAACGACTGGTAAAGAGAACAAAATCACCATCAAGGCAAACTCTGGTTTGACTGAAGAAGAAATTCAACGCATGGTGAAAGATGCTGAAGCGAATGCTGATGAGGATAAAAAAGCATTGGAATTAGTCACAGCGCGTAACACTGCAGATGCTTTGGCGCATTCAACTAAGAAAGCTTTGGAAGAGCATGGTTCTGCTCTAGAGGCTTCTGAGAAAGAAGCAATCGAAGCTGCCTTAAAAGAATTGGATGAGGCCATCAAGGGTAGTGATAAAGCTGCCATTGAAGCTAAGACTGAAGCTTTGGGTAAAGCAAGTCAGAAGTTGGGCGAAAAGGCCATGGCTGCTGAACAAGCTAAAGCTGGTGGCGCTGCACCTGGCGCAGCTCCTGGTGGTGCGCAAGCAGCTGCTCCAGATGCTGACGTAGTAGATGCGGATTTCAAAGAAGTGGATGATAAGAAGTAATCCCTTCATTGAGAGCCATTTAACGTAGTTTAGAAGTACTTCAATAACAAGTCGGCCTCGAGCCGACTTGTGTCATTCAGGTTGTTGAGAGGAATTTTGTGCCTAAAAGTAAACGCGATTATTACGAAGTGCTTGGTGTTGCGAAAGGTGCCAGCGATGAGGAGCTAAAAAAGGCTTATCGGAAAATGGCGATGAAGCATCACCCTGATCGCAATCCCGATAGCAAAACAGCGGAAGCGCAATTTAAAGAAGTCAAAGAAGCGTACGAAACGCTGACAGATCCGAACAAGCGTGCTGCTTATGATCAATACGGTCATGCAGGCGTTGATCAGTCCAGTGGCTTTGGCGGTGGTGGTTTCGGTGGCGGTGGTTTTGCAGATGCCTTCGGTGATATCTTTGGTGATATCTTCGGCCAAGGTGGTGGACGTCAGTCTGGACCTCAGGTTTATAAGGGCGCCGATTTACGTTACAACATGGAGATTACTCTCGAGCAAGCTGCTGAGGGTTACACCACACAAATTCGGGTGCCAAGCTGGAGTGACTGCAAGCCATGTCACGGCACAGGCGCTGAGCCTGGAAGTAAGGCTGAGAGATGCACTACTTGCGATGGCCATGGCCAAGTTCGCGTTCAGCAAGGCTTCTTCTCAATGCAACAAACTTGCCCTAAGTGCCGCGGTACAGGCGAGTACATTCCGAAGCCATGTAAGACTTGCCATGGTAGCGGTAAACACAAAGAACAAAAAACACTTGAAATCAAAATTCCTGCGGGTATTGATGACGGTATGCGCGTGCGCTCAGTTGGTAACGGCGAGCCAGGTGTGAACGGCGGACCATCTGGTGATCTCTATGTTGAAGTCAGAGTAAAACCCCATAAGGTATTTGAGCGTGACGGTAGTGATTTGCATGTTCAGATGCCAATCTCTTTTGCTACTGCAACGATTGGTGGCGATATTGAAGTGCCAACGCTTTCGGGCCGCGTCGAGTTTCCGATTCCTGAAGGAACGCAAACTGGAAAAACATTCCGTTTGCGTAACAAGGGAATTAAAGGTTTGCGCTCTACGATGGTGGGCGATCTTTTCGTTCACGTTGCCGTTGAGACGCCGGTGAAGTTAACTGAAGAGCAGAAAAAATTACTGCAGAACTTTGATGACAGCCTGAAATCAGGTGGTGACAAACATAACCCTCATCAAAAGGGTTGGTTTGATGGCGTGAAGAGTTTTTTTAGTTAGCTAGTTATTAAAGCTTATCCAGCAAAGCCGTGTTCGGGTCCAGGAAATTTTCCGGATTTCACTTCTCGAACATAGGCTTTGACTGCGGCCTCAATTGAGGCATGATCATCCAAAAAGTTTTTTACAAACTTTGGTGGTTTTCCAGGGCTGATGCCCAACATATCTTGCAATACCAACACTTGTCCGGAGCAATCTGCACCTGCGCCAATTCCAATTGTAGGAATGGAAAGCGATTCAGTAATCAGCTTTCCTAATGAGGAGGGGATTGCTTCGAGCACAATCATTTGCGCGCCCGCTTGCTCGCAAGCAATCGCTTGTTCGAGCATTAAGCTTGCAGCATCTTTTGACTTACCTTGAACCTTATAGCCACCCAAGATATGAACAGACTGAGGCAGAAGTCCCAAGTGAGCACAAACAGGAACGCTACGTTCCACTAAATATTGAATGATGTCGATTTGCCAATCACCACCCTCAAGCTTCACCATATCTGCACCAGCCCGCATGAGTTCTGCAGCTGAATCCAAGGCTTGAACCGGATCACCATAACTAGCAAAAGGAAGATCTGCAATCACGAATGCATGGGTGTTAGCACGAGCTACACATTCGGTGTGATACGCCACTTGCTCAACCGTTACAGGGGTAGTACTTGAGTGACCTTGAATCACATTACCTAGTGAATCCCCAATCAGGATGGTATCCACCCCGCAGCGATTTAATAAGGCTGACATGGTGGAATCGTATGCTGTCAGCATAGAAATTTTTTCACCCTCAACACGCATGGAGAGGAGTTTAGAGATCGTGATTGGCTTTTCGCCTTGTAAGTAACCCATGGCGTGAGTTTAATGAATTAATGCGCTGATTGGCTATAAACGTCTTTTTCAGCACAATTACAGTTGCGGCAAGGGAGTTTTTCGATCCGCTGATCGGCTACATTGGGGAGATAAGCCTTGAGTTCACCCCAGTTGGGTAAAAAGAAATCCGGAGCAATCTCCAGTAAAGGCAGGAGAACAAAAGAGCGCTCAATGATTTTGGGGTGCGGAATAGTGAGTTCGGTATCCGTTTGGGAGACGCCCTCAAATGCCAGAATATCCAGATCAATTGTGCGAGGTGCATTGGTGTAAGGACGCTCACGGCCAAATTCTTGTTCAACTGCTTGGCAGACGTGTAGTAAGCCGTAAGGGCTTAATTGCGTTTCTATTTCAATGACTGCATTGATGTAGTCTCCGCCAGTAGCTTGAAATGGCGCGCTTTGATAGAAGCAGCTTTTGGCAACAATTTGAAGTTCGCAACGCTGCGCGAGGCACACAATCGCGTCAGTAATAAGTTGACGTGTGTCACCGATATTGCCACCAAATCCAATAAAAGCTCGAGCCATGCTCATCCCAAACAAGAGAAAAACTATAGGAGATTACCGAGCCTACTTTACTGAATTTTTCTTAAGTCTGCTTAGTCTGGTGAAGCTTCAGTTTGGATAGTGGCTTTAGGTTTTCTGCGGCGGCGTCGTTTTGCAGGGGAGGCGCTATTGCTAGCCTCATTCTTGACGCTGGCCATCAAGGCTTCCTGCCCTGCCGGGTCGGTGGCAATGAAGTCGGTCCACCATTGACCTAAGGATGGACTTTTCTCGCCGGTAGCGCAACGCAACAGCATAAAATCATAACCCGCTCTAAAGCGTGGGGATTCAATGAGGCGATAAGGGTAGCGTCCAACACGCTTTTCAAAACGAGGCTGCATAGACCAGATTTCTCTCATATCGCTTTCGAAGCGACGCTGGATCACCATGCCGCTACTTTGGCTCGCAATCGTCTCATCCATTGCATCATGCAATGCGGGGATGTTAGAAATCCCCTTAGCGATATTCTTTTTCCAATTGTTCAGCAAGTCTGGCCAAAGTAAGGTGGCAAATAAGAAGCCTGCTGAAACACTTTTGCCTGATTGAATACGTTGGTCGGTATTGGCAAGAGCAATACGTACAAAATCATTCGCCTCTTTAGAGGCTGCACTCTGATCCAGGATGTGATCCAGCAAAGGTAAAAGACCGTGATGCAATCCTGCATCCTTCAAGCCTTGAATTGCGGCCCATGAATAACCCGACATCAGTAGTTTAAGGATTTCGTCGAATAGGCGGGCTGATGGAACATCATGAATCAACTTACCCAATTTGGCGATAGGTGCGCTTGTCGCTGCATCCAAAGTAAAGCCTGTTTTGGCGGCAAAACGAATTGCACGCAGCATTCGAATGGGATCTTCGCGATAGCGTTTGGCGGGATCACCAATCATGCGTAAAGTTTTCTTCTGCATATCGGCCATGCCGCCGTGATAGTCGAGGACAGTCTCGGTAGCGGGGTCATAGTACATTGCGTTGATGCTGAAATCTCTCCGAGCAGCATCCTCGTGTTGGCTACCCCAAACGTTGTCACGTAGAATGCGGCCATTTTCCGCTACATGCTCGCCAGCGTTCTCCAATAAGGCTCTGAAGGTAGATACCTCAATAATTTCCGGTTGACCTTTGCCAAAGAAAGTGACGTGAACAATTTGGAAGCGACGACCAATGAGACGTGCTTTACGAAATAGCTTTTGTACTTGATCTGGTGTGGCATTGGTTGCTACATCAAAATCTTTAGGCCCAATGCCTAGCGCTAAGTCTCTCACTGCGCCACCAACGATAAAAGCCTCATAGCCGGCTTGTTGCAATGTCTGAGTTACTTTCACTGCATTTTTGGAGAGTAAATCTGGATTAATGCGGTGAGATTTTTTTGGAATTCTCTTGGGGGCGCCGGAGGTATGGGCGGCAGTGTGTCTGACCATAGGGTCACGACGCAAAATACGTTTAATAAATTTGGTAATCATGCAAACAGTTCAAGTATGGGCCAGTGGCGTTTCGTGGCTTCTTCACGCAGGCGGGTATCTGGATTGGTGGCAACAGGATTGCTGACTTTTTCCAGGAGAGGTAAATCATTCATTGAGTCCGAATAAAAATAACTTTGTGGCAACTGATCCAATGCGTGATTTTGAGTGGCAAGCCAATCGTGTACTCGTTGAATTTTGCCCTCTCGGAAACTCGGAATACCTTTGACTTCACCCGTGAAATCGGTGAAAGGGTTGTCATCCACGGTGGCAGGTTCAGTGGCCACAAGATGTTCTATGCCAAAACTCTCAACAATGGGTCTAGTAACAAAGCTATTGGTTGCAGTGACAACGCAGCAAAGATCGCCAGCATCTTGGTGGCGCTTCACAAGATCAATCGCCTCTTGACGAAGTTGACCAGTAATTACTTCGTGCATAAAAGCGTCATGCCATTCTTTGAGTTGCGCGCGAGAATGTTCTGAGAGCGGCTTTAATGCAAAGCGAAGGAATTCTTGGATGTTGAGTTTTCCATCCTTGTAATCTTGATAGAAGCGTTCGTTTTGCTGTGCGTAGTATTTACTATCCACCACGCCGATACGTGCCAAGAACTGGCCCCATTCGTAATCGCTATCGCAGGGGAGTAATGTGTGATCTAGGTCGAACAGGGCTAATTGGGTCACGAATTGAATATGAATTAATTTATTTTTGCTGCAACAGCTCTCTTACGAGAGGCAAGGTAACAGCACGTTTTGTTTCAAGTGAATAAGCATCCAAAGCATCAATCAAGGCCATGAGGTTAGGCATGTCGCGATAAAAGCGATTTAATAACCAAGGCAAAACATCTGGCGATAAAACTAAGCCGCGCGCTTGCGCCGCTTGTTGTAAGGCCTCCATTTTCTCATCATCTCCCAAAAGGTGAGTTTGAAAGATCAAACCCCATCCCAGGCGGGTGCGAAGGTCTTCTCTAAGCTTTAGTGCCCCTGGAGCAGCATTGCCAGCCATGAAAATATGCACCGCTTTGCTGCTTTGAATGGCATTCAGAATACGAAATAAAGAGGCTACCAAGCGCTCATCAAGTCGATCCACATCATCAACAGTAATGACAGAGGGTGCATCACTAGCGCAGAGGGAGGGTAGATTTTCCTCAAGGCGAACCCAGGAAATCGGTTCCTTAGGCGTAAGGGGGAAGTATTCCAAGCCTAAGTACTGAGCTGCGTTGCCGACGGCACTGAGTAAATGGGTGCGACCAGAACCCTCGGATCCCCACCAATAGATCCAGCGTTGATTCAAGGGATTCTCGCTAGCCAATCTTGGAGCATTCGCCTCCCAGGATTTAGCTAAGGCTACTAAAGCAGAGTGCAGCGCTAGATTTTCTCCAGCTAAAAAATTATTTAAACTGGGTTTGGGCGCATGACTGATGTCGAGCGCAAATTGCTTTGGTAGTGAAGGCTTATTCATTACTGCAGAAATTTACTTTTGATACCAAGAGCTTTGGGTATAGCGTGACCAGCCGTATTGGAGTAGAACTAAGCCGACTGCGCTCGTTGGTAATGCTAAAAGCACGCCAAAGAAGCCGAATAATTTGCCGAATAGTAACAATGCAAAAAGAACGGCAACTGGATGCAAACCAATTCGCTCGCCTACCAGGCGCGGCGTAAGAAAGAAGCCTTCAATAAATTGCCCAAGTCCGTATATCACCAAGACGCCAATGATTGCACCACCAGGACCGAATTGTAAAAGGGCTGCAAGGATGGCTAAGCTGAAGCCTAAGGTGATACCGATATAGGGGATCACAATCATGAGTGCAGTGAAGACACCAAATGCTACAGCGCCTTTAATCCCCACTAGAGTTAACCCAACGCTATAAAAAACAGACATGATGGAGATAACGATTAGCATGCCTCTAAGATATTGAGATAACAGACCATCAGCATGCATGATCAAATGATGAACCGTATCTTGTGCGCGAAGAGGTACGATTTTTTTAACTAGCTTAAAAAAATGATCCCAGTCGATGAGTAGATAAAACATCACAAACAGGATGAGAACCGCATTCACGAACCCAGTAATTACTGAGCTGCCAGACATCAGCACAGTCTCTAAGGTGGATGTCATTAGCGCATCGGAATTGTCATTCAGGTGAGTCGTAATTTTTTGGGTCGCACTGGATTTCAGGGTGCTCCAATCCACATTGATATTTAATTCACTCAACTTGGGTCCAAGCCAGGCTTGCGTGTTTTGGATCCAGTCTGGGAATTGGGCTCTAATGAGGGGAATCTCGGTTTTGAGGAGGGTTAT
>NZ_NCJB01000112.1:0-7576 GCF_002282275.1 Polynucleobacter sp. 39-46-10
CGAACCAATTTGCACAAATGGAACGCAGTTATGCATGCAAGAACTTCCGTTGACATCTGGTTTGTCTTTTACATTCCAGAAGCCATGTTTAGTCGTCATACCATTTCGGTTTGGCATTTTGACTTCCGCAATATTTTTATCGCTCAGCACAAAATCATCCGGAACGATTTCGCCAAGACTGAGGATAAAAGCAACAACTGCATAGGTATCGTCGGGCGTTAAAGATCTTGGGGCATTCCATGGCATCGCACGGTAAATATAATCCCACAATGTAGATACCGTAGACACCTTCATTAAGGTCGTTCTTTGGGGTTGCTTCATATCATTTAATGAGGCAACGCGGCCTGTCTTTACATCATCTTTTGTTGTTCCACCAGCGATAGGGGTAAAGATTTCATTTGATTCACCAAAGGTGCCGTGACAACTTGCACACTTAGCCTCCCAAATAACTTGACCTTTTTCTACAGATCCAGAGCCCTTGGGTAGACCCTTAAAGTCAGGGCGAACATCGATATCCCAAGCGGCAACTTCCGCAGGAGTAGCCGTTCTACCAATACCAGGAAATTTGGCTGAGCTAGATTGCGCTAAAGCTTGTTGAGAAGTAATTGCGATGAGCGCTGCCAATCCTAGGCTGATACTAAATTTATCCAACTTGAACATTGCTCACCTCGCCGTTTGAATCCAATTTCCATGATTGAATTGCATTGTTGTGATAAATCGATCTAGTACCGCGTACATTACGAAGAGTCTTGATCGAAGGTTGAATATAGCCAGTGTCATCCATCGCACGGGACTGAAGAATCGCAGGCGACCCATCCCAAACCCAATCAATGTTGAAGCGGGTAATTGATTTCGTAAGGACTGGAGTCTCTAAGCGCGCAGTGCGCCAGTTATTGCCACCATCAAATGAAACATCAACACGGGTGATTTTTCCACGGCCAGACCACGCCATACCACTCACGTTATAGAAGCCCTTATCAAGCAATTGTTGACCGCCTGATGGTGTTGTAATAACCGATTTGCACTCTTGGATTGATGCGTATTGACGGTGCGTTCCGTCTGGCATCAGTTCAATATAGTGAACCGCTTCATCTTTAGCATTCCAAGGCATATCGCCTACCTCTAAACGACGCAACCATTTGACCCAACTAACGCCTTGAACACCGGGCACTACCAAGCGCAATGGGAAGCCGTTTTCTGGGCGCAGCATCTCACCATTCATTGCCCAAGCAACGATGGTGTCGTTGAGACAGCTCTCCAAGTTGATGGTACGCGTCATGCCTGAGCCGTCACCGCCCTCAGCCAGCATGAACTTTCCTTTTTTGAGGTCAGCACCACATTCTTCAAGTAATACCTTTAAAGGAACGCCAGTGAACTCGCAGCAAGAAAGCATACCGTGCGTATATTGGACCGTAGGAACG
Source organism: Polynucleobacter sp. 39-46-10 (assembly GCF_002282275.1). Classification (NCBI taxonomy): domain Bacteria; kingdom Pseudomonadati; phylum Pseudomonadota; class Betaproteobacteria; order Burkholderiales; family Burkholderiaceae; genus Polynucleobacter; species Polynucleobacter sp. 39-46-10. The sequence continues at coordinate 1,422 of NZ_NCJB01000112.1, forward strand.
GCAACGTTACCCCACTCCAATCCAGTGTTTGCACCGCACTCAATGAAGTGTGTACGAGAAACAGATGGCAACCTCATCAAATCATTCATTGTAAAAACGCGTGGGTTTTTAACTAAGCCATTCACCATCAAACGGTGAGTCTCAGGATTGAGGTTGTACCAACCTTGATGGTGGCGCTCAAAATGCAAGCCATTGGGGGTAATTGTTCCAAACAAACCTTGAAGTGGGGTAAAGGCAACTGAAGCAGCTGATACACGAGTTAAACCAGGAGACTCGCGACGAATTAGATTTGATTCATAGATAGATGGGACGCCATAAGGCATGGTCGCCACATTCTTACCCAAAGTAGTCTGCCATTCTTGTTTTTCAAGAATCGCAGGATCGCCTTCACCTGCTGCCATAGCTAGCGGAGCTGTTAGACCTGCTGCCACACCACCCAGTGCAGACATAAAGCCCTTACGTAAGAATCCGCGACGATTTTCATCTAAGCCATTTGTATTAATGTCGGCGATGAGTTCTTGAGAAATAAAATGTTCAGGCGCCTTAACAAGGCGAGCTTGATTGGCTGGCTTTTCGATAGCACCGATATCCTGCTCACTAATTTCTATTTGTTTTTTGGTCATGTGATCTCTACTTTGATGAATAGATACTTAAAAAATTAATGCAGACTTTCAGCCATCTTTGCACACACCGTTTGACACATCTTGACGGTTGCGTTATCTGCGATGGAATAAAAAACAATCGTCCCCTCTTTACGTCTCAGCAATATCCCTGCCTTATGAAGAGCCGAAAGATGACGGGATACATTTGCCTGACTAGTGCCGCACAACTCAACAACTTCGGAAACAGACTTTTCACCGCTACAGACCGCATACATGATCCGTAGACGTGACGGCTCGGAAAGTACATTGAAATAATCAGCAACACGGGAGAATACTTTTTCCATTAGTTCTGGAGAAAGTGACTTTGTAGTTTTATTGGCTTTAGCTTTGATATTCACAGGCTTGAATTATATATACGTGTGTATGCATATTGGACACCGAAGATGCAAATACTTATATAGTGGGATACCCTAGCCCCCAAACACAATACAATCAAAAAATGGATATTGATGCAATTTTGCTGTCCTTAAAGCTTGCTTTTTGGACCATGGCTCTGATACTGCCGTTTGGGGTGTGGGTTGCCCATAAAATAATTAAGTTAAATAAAAGTCGACCCTGGCTTGAAGCTGCCTTGGCCCTTCCACTAGTGCTTCCGCCCACAGTCTTAGGCTATTACTTTCTGGTTTCATTTGGCAACGCCAGCATTTTTGGGATGCCGCTAGTTTTTTCATTCACTGGAATTCTCGCCGCCTCATTAATTGTCAATATTCCATTTGCAATTCAGCCCATCCAAAGGGCATTTGAGACTATTAACCCCGAAATTCGTGAAGCCGCCCAAGTGAGCGGTCTAAGCAATTGGCAAATCTTTCGCTTGATAGAGCTTCCCCTGTCTTGGCGAGGCATTACCGGTGCAGCTGCTCTGACTTTTGCCCATACACTTGGGGAGTTTGGGGTAGTCCTTATGGTCGGTGGCGCAATACCGAATGAGACAAAAACAGCATCAATTGCAATTTACGATAAGGTCCAAGGCTTTGATGCCGATGGTGCTGGCACCATAGCCCTTGTTCTTCTGGGCATCTCCCTGGTTTGTATTGCGCTGTCTTACGGGGTATTTGGACAAAACCCAAATCGTCGCACAGGCCTAAGCTGATGTTAAAAATCAAGATTAGCCAAACTCTCCCCAACCCACTGCAGATTAATCTCGAATGTGCGCCAGGTGAATTACATGCTCTAGTTGGCCCCTCTGGAAGCGGTAAAACTACAGTGCTCAGAACTATTGCCGGCCTAAACAAGCCTGCCACCGGAAAGATCGAGTGCGACGAGGAGGTTTGGTTTGAATGCGATGACCCCCGCCCTAAAGCCCTGCATCTAGCGCCTGCAGCACGTTCATGCGGATTCTTATTTCAACAATATGCGCTGTTTCCACACTTAAATACCTTGGGGAACGTATTGATTCCATTACAAAACTCTGGACTTACTGGAAGCAAACGTAATGCCATTAGCATGGACTTATTGGATCGGATGGGCATTTCCAATTTAGCTGTGCGAATGCCGCATCAGCTCTCTGGCGGACAACAACAACGGGTTGCCCTCGCAAGAGCCCTAGCACGCCAGCCAAAAGTATTGTTGCTAGATGAGCCCTTTTCAGCAATCGATGCGCCAACCCGTCAGGGTTTGTATAAAACCCTGGCAGATCTCCGCAAAGATCTCAACATCCCAATCCTATTAGTAACTCACGATTTACGCGAAGCGGACTTGCTTGCGGACCAGATTACCGTCATAGACAAAGGTATTAGCCTTCAAACTGCCGCACCGCAGGTCCTGTTTCAAAGACCAAGAAATTCCAGGGTTGCGGAATTGGTTGGCATTAACAATATGTTTAACGGTGTATTCGACTCCGGTAGCTTGAGTTGGGATGGATGCAAAATGGTTTTTAGTGTTACCGATAAAGGCAAGATACCTCCTAAAGTTCGTGTTGCCTGGGTTATTCCGCAAAGTGGATTAAGTGTCCATAATAAACCTACCGAAAATAGCGTCCCTGTATTGGTTGAAAAGATGAGCAGTCTTGGACAGATTGCAGTCATTCAATTGAGGATTCAAGACAGTGAAAATACAGTCGAATGGGAGGCCTCTTCAGCCGAAGTCAAAAGATTAAAAATGCAGGTCGGAAGCCTAATGCATCTTGAGCTAGATGGAGATCAGATTCACATCATGCCTTTGCGACCCATCAATGATCCTCGGCGCTTTGTTGATCACTAAGGCCTCAACTCTTTAAAGGAAAAAAAGCGCTTGCTAGACTTTTATCTAACAAGCGCGTTATTTAAAACGGAATTATTTGCAGCAACTGCCGCCGTCAGAATCGCTGCCACCAGTATTAATTCCTAATAATGGATAGGCTGGGCAAAATCTGAAAATTCCTGTCACCAAAGGAACGATACCAATCCAAGCCCAGGCACCAGTTGTTCCCGTAATAGCCAAACCAATCAAGACTAGACCAATGACAATACGTAACATACGGTCAATACCGCCAACATTGCATTTCATATCAAATCCTTTTTTATATTCACCGTGAGAGAAAAGTCTAATTACTACTTAATTGAGTGGAACGCCTACCAACGGACGACCTTCTAAAGTCCATAGGTAGAGAGATCCGTCATAAAGCTTGGTCGATTTATTGCCAACTAATTCAGACATAACAAACCAACCACCAGCCGCTAAATGACCGCTATTGCAATAACTAATCGCAGGCGTCTTTGGATTAATTCCGTTGGAAGTTAGCAATGCGTTGTATGTATTTTTATCCCAGAAATACAATACTCCTTTTGCAGGCTTTGCCAACAACTCAGGAGCTAATTCCTTTGCGCCGGCAATATGGCCATATGCACCCACATAATCACGTTTATTTAAACCAAAGTACTGAACAGGCTGACGGACGTCGATCAAAGTAGATTTACCTGTTTTTGAAGCCAACGCCACCTGCTCTGAGTTGGCAATCAATTCCTTGCGCTCAGCCTTACCAACCCATGTTCCATTAGCTTTAACCGATTGGGCCACAGAAAAATCACGGCCTTCAGAAAGCCAGCCAGCCATACCGCCATCCAATATGGCGATATTGTCCTCACCATAAACCTTAAATTGCCAATACGCGCGTAAAGCCTCATCAACGTCAGATATATCTAGGGCAACAGGAACTAGAACGATTGGTCTGTCAGAATTAATTCCCACTGACTGAATAATTTTTTCAAAGTCAGCTTTTTCAGGAATCAGATATTTAATCTTTTTCCCGTCAATCATGCGATCAGCTCTCACCTTTTTAAAATCAAGTAATGTGGAATCTTGAATATGTCCACCTACCTCTACTAAAAATTTCTTCCCTGTTTTTTTATCAACTTCAAATTCAGGAGCTCGGGTATAACTAGCGACATCGCCACGAACCTCCAAGATCTGAACCTCTGATTGATTCGCAGCAAGCCACTCTGCACTGACTAATGGCCCCGGCAAATTTACAGCTTGTACTAATCCGATAAAACTTGTAATCGCAATAGTCAGTCCTATTTGAATCTTTTTCATTTGAACTCCTTGATTAATTTGCAGGTAATAAATATTGTGAAAGTCGATCCAATAAATCAATCTTACTTTCAGTTAATACATGGTGATTCCTTGAGTCGAGAACCAAGTTTCGATCACCAAACTCAATCTCTAGCTGACCAATTTTGCGGTCCCTACCGACTATCAATGCTTCCATATCCATAAAAAATAGCTTTGTAAGCACACTAACCCAACGAGACACCGGAGACAGGCGACCCTTCGTTGCCATATCAAAATTATGCAACTCAACTAGCACCAGGTCTGCGGAGATCAGCTTCTCCCCAGTGACCCACTGGTTTGTAGTGAACAGACGAACCGGCAAACCTTGCTGATTTAATGCGATACCAATGAGGTGATGGAATTCCACCCCATTACGCTTAAATAAATGGAAATGGCCATGCTCACCATCCAACATCTCATCGGCTGCATGCGCATGGTAATAAAACTCATAACCACTAATCGGATCTAAAAGGTCATTTTTTGGATAGTGATTCCACTCAATAAACTCTCGCGCGCCACACAGCGCAGCTTCGCTAAGCGTCAAACCTTTTTTCGCGTAGCGCGTTTGGATGCTGGCGATTTCCTGAGCCGCCAAGCAAAGGGTTGATTGAATCAGCATTGAGATAAATTAATCTGCAGATTTACGTTTTTTAGGGCCGCAAGGATTTGCTGGGCCACAGGGATTGGCTGCTTTTTTCTTGGCTGGACCGCATGGATTGCTCGACTTATTCTTGGGACCACAGGGATTTTTTTGTTCGGCGTTAGCTGGATTTGCAGGAGCATCTGCAGCATTTGCCATCGGTGCTGCAGCCAATCCCGTTAAAGCTAAAGCTAATGCAGCTACTGTTGTTTTTGTAAACATTGTTTTTCCTTTTGAATTATTAAATTTCTTGAGAACTGACAGGGCCTGCGGATTTTTTCTCCATCCATGTACCCAAAATAAATACACCAATTACGGCAAGAACCATGACGACATCTATAGAAATACTTGAAACATTGAAGAGTTCTGGCAATGAATCTATATTGGCAATTTCACCCAAAGTCGTAAGAGATTCAATACTTGGATAGATCCCTGCAAATAGGATTGTTCCTAGCAACAATCCAATCAGAAAGATTCCGGCGTCAATACGACCTGACATCAAGCCAACTACCGAGGTGCCGGGGCAATAGCCGCCAATGGCGAAGCCCGCTCCAACAAACGCACCACCTAAAGCTGCAGCACCTAAGAATGATGGTGGAACAAAAAGGCTCCCACTCTCCACGAATCCAGTTTTTTCTAAAATCAAAAGTCCGACTGCAGCAAACACGATTGCAGTAAACATCACTTTAAATACGGACCAGTCTGTTAAACGAAATTGCCCCGTTAACTTATTAGGATTACCAAAACCAGCCCGCTCCAGTACAAAGCCAAAGGCTGCTCCCAGCAATAAGCCCGAAAGAATTGCTCCCATCTTATTTCTCCTGTTTCATTAGGCGGCTAGCTAACAATCCAACCGCGAAGAATGTGCCTAAAAAGGTAAATCCAGCCAAGCTGAGTACAGCCGCTCCAGACAAACCAAGACCGCTAGTGCAGCCTGCAGCAATACGTGCTCCAAAGCCAGCTAAGGCTCCACCAAATAACGCAGTTAACGGGCGCTTAGAGCCGCCTAAAAATTTCTTCCCATCTAACTTAATCGCAATTCTCCCGGCAAAGAATGCAGATAAGAGTGCGCCTATTGCAACGCCAATCACCTGCCATGTGATCCATGCGTCTAAGGGCTTGCCTTCCTCAACCATTCCACCAAGATATTCGTTAGCATTTGTTGCTACTGGCGCTAGATACATTCCAAACCATGCTGTTAGACGCGTTGTAAAGCCTGTAGCACCTAGACCGTGTCCGGTAAAAGCAAAGGTTGATAACAAAACTATTCCGAGCAGGATGCCCGCAACCAAAGGATTCCAATATGGAGCCGGTTGAACCTGCGT
>NZ_NCJB01000526.1:0-1178 GCF_002282275.1 Polynucleobacter sp. 39-46-10
GAGTTCGAATCTCGCCCGACCCACAAGTATCCTGGGTTGGTCGACAAAATTAAACCACCCGAAGGTGGTTTAATTTCTTTAGAACGGCAAAAGTACTTAGCGCCCTCATCTATCAGCATTAGAACTTTTGTTTAATTTGATAACCCTTTGCCTTCATGCATCCCAAAAATACATCAGAATCAGATGGGGCGCCACCACTGTTACCGTAGTATGTATTGGACTCTTTTATACAAGCTGCGCGGTCTTGGTTGTAGCGCTCAGGTGATTGACCCTTAGTGGGAATTAATTCTGTCTGTTGAGCACAAGCTGCTAATACAAGGCCTGTTGCCAGAGTTATCAATGTGGAGTTAACAATTTTCATGATCTGGTCCTTTGCGTTAGTAATGTAGTAATTCTATCGCAGCATCAGCGGGTCATTTTCTAAAAAAGCTTATCGCGAGTTCGAAAATGAAGTTTCAACGAAGTCAATCTCGCCCAATCCACCAATAGCAAAAGGGGTCACAAGAATGCGACCCCCTTCTTTTATCGCTCAGAATGTTTAGAGTTCTCTCTAGGCGATAAACAATTTATTCAGCAGTAATACTCGCATTCTTAATTACATTTCCCCAGTAATCATATTCCTTCTTTGTAAAGGTTGCCAATTGGGCTGGGGTCATTTTCTCAACAAAAGTTCCCAAGTCCTCTGCCATCTTTTGGGTATCAGGACGAGCTAGGAACAACTAGTGTTATTAGCTTATTTGGATAAGCTTCTTGAGCAAACCCAGATAAGGAAAAACTTCCAATTGAAAGGGTCGCTAGTGTTTTTATAAATATGTGCATCTTCATTTTTGTCTCCTTATTTACTTATTTAAATTAATTCAGATACTTCAATTAAATTTTGATCTGGGTCGCGCACATAAACTGAGTTAATTTTTTGTGTAGCACCAGTACGAAGAACAGGGCCCTCAATAATTGGCCAGCCCTCTGTCATCAATTTTTCAATGACTTTCTCCAGCGGTCGATCGGCAATAAAACAAAGATCTAGCGACCCTGGAGTGGGAATATCTGCTTTTGGCTCAAACTCTTTCCCTTTAATATGCAGGTTAATTTTTTGATTGCCAAACTTCAATGCTTTTCTCTCAACTGGTGGAGTGCCACCAATAAAGGATTCGAGATTCATTCCAAGTACGCGGGTATAG
>NZ_NCJB01000527.1:0-1177 GCF_002282275.1 Polynucleobacter sp. 39-46-10
ATGCTCATTTGAGAGAAGAGCGCTTATCTGGTGAGGATATTTACGGCGGCATCTTTTTGAATATGAAGCGTGATCAAGTCAGCTTGCCTGATGGCAATCAAGCAGTGCGTGAATACCTGACGCACCCTGGTGCAGTTGCGATTTTGGCTATCTTAGATGATGGTAGGGTGCTGATGGAGCGTCAATATCGCTACCCAATCGCAAAAGCTTGCATTGAAATTCCTGCGGGCAAGTTGGAGATTGGGGAAGATCGATTATTGTGTGCCCAGCGAGAGTTAGAAGAGGAGACAGGTTATTCCGCTAGCAAATGGAGTTTTATCCGTCGCATCCACCCAGTGATTTCCTACTCGACAGAATTTATTGACATCTATCTCGCTGAAGGTCTGACCTCTGGGAAAAGCCGTCTCGATGATGAAGAGTTTTTAGACGTATTTGCCACCTCTTTAGAGCAATTATTAGATTGGGTAGAGCAGGGTGAAATTACAGATGTAAAGACAACGATTGCAACTTACTGGCTAGACCGTTATCGACGTGGCCTAGTGAGCCCCACGCCTATTCCAGGGTAATTTCGTAATCCTATTAAAATAGAGATATTGAATTTAGCAATTTTGTCCCTATATAGGTCTTATGAAAGTTTATAACCTCGCTTGCCCAATGGATCATCGCTTTGAGGGATGGTTTGCCTCTGAGGAGGATTGTCTTGCCCAGCAAGACAAGGGAATGCTTGCCTGCCCTATTTGCGATAGCACCGAGATTACCCGGATGCCATCTTCCCCACATATTGCTAAATCGGGCTCCAGCAAGGAAATGCCCGCTTCAACTGAATTGACTGTTACCAGCCCTGGATCAGTAGATGCTAGCGGTGTTGCCAGCACAATCAGCGGCGATGTGGTTGCCCTGACTGGAAGCGATCATTCTCAATTAGAGGCACAGGTCCAGGCAGCCTTTTTAAAGGGTATGCGTGAGTTAATGGGGCGTTCTGAGGATGTGGGTAGCGCATTTGCAGAAGAGGCTCGCAAAATTCACTATAAGGAATCTCCTGAGCGGAGTATTCGTGGTCAAACTACTCTAGATGAGGCTGAGGCTTTACGCGATGAAGGAATTGAGGTCATGGCGATGCCCATGTTGCCTGCCTTTAAAAACACGCTGCAGTAGCCAGTCCAGTCCTAATTCCCCT
>NZ_NCJB01000528.1:0-1177 GCF_002282275.1 Polynucleobacter sp. 39-46-10
AAAGAGATTATTGCTGAGTGGATTTCTTTCAGGGTGGGAACTGTTACAAGACGTACTCAGCACCGCTTGGGTAAAGTCAACGATCGGATGCATATTTTGGAAGGGCGCCTTATTGTTCTTCTCAATATTGATAAGGTCATCAAGATTATTCGCAATAGCGATGAACCTAAGGCTGATCTTATTAAAGAGTTTAAGCTGAGCGATCGTCAAGCCGAAGATATTTTGGATATCCGTTTGCGTCAGTTGGCTCGATTGGAAGGCATCAAAATTGAGCAAGAATTAAAAGAGCTCAAGTCTGAGCGTGATGATCTTGAAGGTTTGTTGCAGAGTGATACTGTATTGCGTAAGCGCATCATCAAAGAAATTGAATCTGATATGAAAGATTTTGGTGATGATCGCCGTACATTGATTCAGGAAGATAAGCGCGCTGTTGCTGAGACTAAGGTATTGGATGAACCGGTAACGGTGATCGTGTCTCAAAAGGGTTGGGTACGTGTACGCCAGGGTCACGAGCATGATGCAACGCAGTTTGGCTTCAAAGCGGGTGATGCCCTCTATGCCACATTTGAGTGCCGCACAGTTGATGTGATGCAAGGCTTTGGTAGTGATGGCCGTGTCTATACAGTTCCCGTCAGCGAATTACCAGGTGCTCGTGGCGATGGTTCACCATTAACGAGCTTTGTGAACTTGGCAGCTGGATCGCAGATGGTGGCCTACTATGCCGGTCAATCTGATGATCTTGTACTGATCTCAACTCGATCTGGTAATGGCTTCCTAGCAAACGTTGCAGACATGACTACCCGTAATAAGGCTGGTAAGTCATTCGTTGGCATCGATAGCAAATTCCCAGGCGGTGATGCACCGCTCGGAGCTGCTAAGGTGACTGCTGGCATGAAGCAAGTTGCCTGCTTATCTGAAAGCTCGAAGTTGCTAGTTTTCCCACTCGATGAACTCAAGCGTTTACCTACTGGTGGTAAAGGTGTAATTTTGATGGGCTTGGACGATAAGGAGAAACTGGCTTCTGCAATTGCGGTGGGTCCTGATGGCGCTACATATTCTGGTGCTGGTCGTGCAGGTAAGCCAACAGAGTTGAGTCTCGACGCAAAAACTCTGAAGTCTTTTGCAGGTAATCGCGCTCGTAAGGGACACTTTGTAGAGCCAAGACTCAAGGATGGAA
>NZ_NCJB01000529.1:0-1177 GCF_002282275.1 Polynucleobacter sp. 39-46-10
CAAGTTGTAATAAGGGAAAAAACTATTACCCTGCCCCACTGTCATGGAAAAGATTTGAGCATTATTCAACCACTGGCGAGTGGCATTACCAACCATCTCATTTGGCAGCGCAGAATAAATATTGTAGAAATCCTTTTCATAGCGCTGATCGCCAAGACGATAAACCAAAGACTTGCCATCAAAAGGCGGGGTGGTCGTGACTGAACCCATCTTCAACCATAAATCGCTACGCGGTTTGTACGGTGCTCCTGTGCGCTCAGGCGCAACCATCCAGCTGCTAGTTTCCAAGGCGGGTCTTTTAGGTAAGGAGCAGGCACTCAATGTGGCGATGACTAATGCGCAAACAGCAAACCGAGTCAGGTTTGAATTTTTCATCATCTGGATTTTCATTGACATCATTTTTGAACTCCATTCATTGGAGGCGTAATGCGTGCAGGTGGCTCACCCCAAATCAAGGTAGATGGTGATTGACTTGCTACGCGCGTAAACTCATTTAACTGTTCACTGGCTTGGCGAAGATTTTCTAGGGTTGCAGTGGTGTCACCTTGGACGCTAGTCACAGTTTGGCGCAAAGAAACCATGGTGGCAATCAATTCACGCATCAGGATGTTCAGTTGATCTTTATCAGTAACCCTAGCAATACGATCTAAGAGCACATTGAGATCTTGCACTGTGTTGATGAGACCAGCATTATCCCTTCCATCGCCAGCCATTAGCTTATTCAAGTTACCTAATAACGCATCAAATTTCTTCTGGGTCCCATCCACATCTAAGCCATTGAAGGCACCAATCAGTTTTTGGATACCAGAAATAATTTCATCAGCCTGGTTTGGCATCGATGGAACTACTGGGTACTCTGGCTCCCACGGGTATTTGAGGGTGTAGATTTGATCAGATTTAGGATAAAAATCTAACTCTACATAATTCACACCAGTAATACCCATCGATCTAATACGGGCACGCAAATTATCTTTAATAAAAGTTTCGAGGTGACTTTTTTCTATAGAGTCGCCATAAATTTGCATTCTTACGACAACATACTCTTGCTTCTGAAGCATCGGGATATCTTTCTCATACAAATCCCCCGATAAAGTAATGGAGGTTACCTGTCCAATCTTTACCCCCCGAAAGCGCACCGCTGCTCCAGCATCTAGGCCAGTCACCGATTGCTTTACAT
>NZ_NCJB01000530.1:0-1163 GCF_002282275.1 Polynucleobacter sp. 39-46-10
CTGGCTAAGGGAATATTGGTTGCAAGTGGAGCTCCAAATAAAATAATCACCAGCAATGTAAGGGCATGAACTATGCCGGCAATCGGTGTGCTGGCGCCACTCTGTATGTTGGTAACTGTTCTTGCAATAGTTCCTGTTGCAGGCATTCCGCCAAAGAACGGGGTGACTAGATTTGCTACGCCTTGTGCCATCAACTCCTGGTTAGAGTTGTGGCGATCATGAATCAGTCCATCGGCAATGCGTGCGCATAGCAGTGATTCAATAGCTCCAAGTACGGCCAGCGTGATAGCAGGTGCAATGACAAACTGTGCAGTACTCCAGCTGACTGGAATCCATTCAAAGCTGGGTAGTCCTGATGGAATGCCACCAAAACGACTGCCAATGGTGTCGACAGGCAGGTTAAATATGCTGGTGATGATAGTGGCAACAGTCATTGCAATGACTGTTGCTGGGATATGGCTTAGGTGTCCAAGACGTTTCTGAAAATTTCTCCAAGCAATTAAAAGAGCCAAGCTGCCTATGGACAACATAAGGGCGATGGGATTTACCGTATCGGCGGCAGCATACAAAGCTTCGATTGCTTGAAAAAATTCAGCAGGCATCTTCGTAATTTGTAAGCCAAAAAACTCTTTAACTTGAGAGAGACCAATCAAGACGGCGATGCCATTGGTAAATCCAATAATGACAGCAACTGGAATAAAGCGAATTAAGGTTCCAAGCCGAAAGAGTCCCATCAAAAATAAGAACACTCCAGACATGGCGGTTGCCAAGAGTAAATTAGCTAGACCGTAATGCTCCACAATGCCGTAAACAATGACGATGAACGCGCCCGCAGGCCCACCAATTTGCACGCGGCTACCACCCAGTAAAGAAATGAGTCCGCCAGCAATAATTGCTGTGAAAATGCCTGCTTCTGGTTTGAGTCCGCTGGCAATTGCAAAGGCCATTGCTAAAGGTAATGCAACTACACCGACTGTGATGCCCGCTAATATATCTTTACTAAACAGGGCGCCGTTATAGCCCTTAAAGGAATCGAGTAGTTTAGGGTGAAAGAGATTCATGGGAAAAAGATTTTCAGGCTATCTTACTACCAAGCCAGTAGGCTAGAGCGCTGGATGCCGCGGTTACCGCTGAGCCCCAAACGATATCCACAAATGCCAGTC
>NZ_NCJB01000531.1:0-1157 GCF_002282275.1 Polynucleobacter sp. 39-46-10
TTACTACATACAACACAGCCTTTGATCTGGACTCGAGCTTATCACTTGCCATTTCGATTGTCAGATGTAGCATTTGTCTCTCCTTGGTAGTGCAGGATTAGGCTAAGAGTGTTTTTTATTTTCTCGTTATTGTTTTACAGATTAGTGAGCACTACGTCAACTTCCATTCGCCAGACTTGCCACCACTCTTCTCAAGTAGCTTCACATCACCCATCACCATGCCACGGTCTACTGCTTTGCACATGTCATAGATTGTGAGGAGGGCGACTTGGACTGCGGTGAGAGCTTCCATTTCTACGCCTGTAGGTCCGGTGGTTTCAGCTCTCACTTGGCAGCTAATACTGCTGGATTCTGGGTGTAGGAGAAATTCTAGGCTGACATGAGTCAAAGCCAAGGGATGGCAAAGGGGAATCAGATCAGATGTTTTTTTAGAAGCCTGAATACCTGCAATTCTGGCGATACCGAGAACGTCACCCTTTTTATGCGTTCCTTCCTCTACCATTTTGAAGGTGCTGGGTAACATTGAAATTTTGCCGCCAGCAATGGCGATTCGGTGGGTATTGGGTTTGTCCCCCACATTAACCATATGGGCTTGGCCGGAGGCATCAAAATGAGTTAGTTTGTTCATGGGATAAGTTTTACCATATAGGGATGGAAGTCATAAAGACATCGCAAAAACTATCGCTATTTAAGCGAATTTTGGCTGCTCAGCTCATTTTGAGCTTGGCTTGGCCAAGCGCTGGCTTTGTTTATGCCGCTGGTCCTGCGCCTTCCTCAATAACTGGGGATGTCTCGGTTCAGGGTGAGTCTGCTGCTTTGCAGAACCTAGGTAGAGCGGTTCAGTCGCCCGACGCCCGCTCTTCAAATCTGCCCTCACGCAATACGCCCCTAACTCAGCCAAGCTTTGTGCTCCCAGATATGGGTGATCCAGGTGGCGATAGCTTAAGCCGTATGGATGAGAAAAAGTATGGTGAGATGATCATGCGCCAGATTCGTCCGGATCCAGATTATTCCAATGACTTGCCTATCTATGATTATTTAAATCAAATGGAGCGACGCTTATTGCAAGCTGCAAAACGTTTGCAATTGGGTGGGGCTAATGAGCAGGGCAGTGGCGCCTATAACTTTGAGGTATTCGCTGTTAAAGATAGCAGTAT
>NZ_NCJB01000113.1:0-7320 GCF_002282275.1 Polynucleobacter sp. 39-46-10
GTACTCCTATGCGCATGGCATGTCTCCAAATGCTAATGATTCAAAAAAAATCTATTTTAGGTATATATACGCGAATACACATATATATGGATACCCTTACGTTTTACGCCATTTCACTTTAGCTCTGGGGCTAAGTTGAGTTAAGGCTTCTACAATAGGGGTTTTAGCTTATGTCGAATTCTCGCATTTTTTGATGATCCCGCTCAATTCTTCTGCAATACCTGCCTCAAAACCATCCAAAGTCGTCGTGGGCATGTCTGGAGGAGTGGATTCGTCTGTTGCAGCCTGGATGCTCAAGCAGCAAGGCTATGAAGTGATTGGCCTTTTTATGAAAAACTGGGAAGACGATGATAGCGATGAGTATTGCTCCGCCCGCCAAGATTGGCTAGATGTGGTGTCCGTGGCTGACTTGATTGGAATTGATGTTGAAGCGGTCAATTTTGCTGCCGAGTATCGTGAGCGCGTATTTGCTGAGTTTTTGCGGGAATACGCCGCAGGGCGAACCCCAAACCCCGATGTACTCTGTAATGCAGAAATTAAGTTCAAAGCCTTTTTAGACCACGCCATGAGCTTGGGTGCCGATGCCATTGCTACTGGCCACTATGCACGGGTTCGTCACGAAGGTGGGCGTGTACAGTTATTAAAGGCATTAGATGCCAGCAAAGACCAAAGTTACTTCTTGCATCGCCTGACTCAATCTCAGCTAGCAAATGTTTTATTTCCTTTGGGAGAAATTCCAAAAACGGAGGTGCGCAAGATTGCCGAGCAAATTGGTTTGCACAATGCGCGCAAAAAAGATTCCACCGGTATTTGTTTTATTGGTGAACGCCCTTTCCGGGAATTCTTAAACCGCTACTTGCCGCGTACCCCAGGGCCCATTAAAACCCCTGAAGGTAAAGTCGTTGGAGAGCATATGGGACTTGCCTTCTTTACCTTAGGGCAGCGTAAGGGCATTGGCCTAGGTGGCAGTCAAGATGGCAATGGCGATGCTTGGTATGTAGCCCGTAAAGACGTTGAGAGCAACACTCTATATGTGGCGCAAGGTCACGAACATCCATGGTTATTGGCTAATCAGCTCTCTGCAATAGATGCTAGCTGGGTTGATGGAGTAGCCCCCTCACCAGGGCAGTATTCAGCAAAAACCCGTTATCGCCAAGTAGACTCAGCATGCTCTCTGGCTCCTGGAGTAGAAGGGCCCTTGAACTTTGAATTGACTTTTCCGGAAGCCCAGTGGGCAGTGACTCCTGGCCAGTCTGCCGTTTTATATGACGGCGATATCTGCTTAGGCGGTGGAATTATTTCCGCCTAAGTATTGCCCTCATTTAGGCCGCTGGAGGCGCTGTTTCAGCAAAGGAAGGCCTTTGCATCAACTTTTGATATAGGGCGTCTAGGTTAGGATATTGAGCTTGCCAGGCGATATTCGGGAAGCGGAACAACATATAGCCTAATGCACATCCCACTGCAATATCCGCCAGGGTTATCTGGTTTCCATGGCACCAGGTGTTTTCGCCTAATTCACGGGACATTTGGGCTAACGCGGAGTTAATTTTGCCCATTTGGCGCTCAAGCCAATCGGAGCTCTGTTGCTCTGGCGGGTGGAAGGTCGCCTCTAAGCGAGCCAAAATTCCAGCATCATCTACTCCATCAGCCAGTGCTTCCCATGTTTTGACTGCGACGCGCTCGCGGCTACCAGTTGGAATGAGCTTGCTTACAGGGCTAAGGGTATCAACATACTCCGCAATCACTCGGGAGTCATAAATGGCTTCACCATCCTCCAAAATTAAGCAAGGAATCTTGCCTAAAGGGTTGTTATGTGCAATTTTGGTGTCTGCAGCCCAGACATTTTCGAGTTCGAGGTCTACATCAACCTTTTTTTCCAAAAAAACAATGCGTACCTTGCGTACGTAGGGGCTAGTGAGGGATCCGATCAGTTTCATGTGGCTCAGTATAGCCAAATTGGGTTGCCCTCAAGAACGATTAAAATCAGGGTTTATTGACATATTCAATGTAAAGGCAATATTCGTGAGTCAGCCGATTTCTACCCTCAATGCACTTTCTCCTATAGACGGCCGTTATGCTGGAAAGCTAGATGCCTTACGCCCTTGGTTATCCGAAGCTGCATTTATGCGTCAGCGGGTGTTTGTGGAGATCCATTGGCTGCTGGCTTTGGCTGCTGCAGGTCTGCCGGATGTGCCAAAAATTAGTGCGGCAGATGAAGCTTTTTTATTATCTTTGCCAGAAAAATTCTCTGACGCCGATGCGCAACGTATTAAGGACATCGAGGCAGTTACTAATCATGATGTCAAAGCGGTTGAATATTTCTTAAAAGAAAAAGTAGCTGGTCGACCAGATTTGTTGAAGGCTAGTGAATTTATTCACTTTGCTTGCACCTCTGAAGACATTAACAATACTTCGCATGGTTTGATGTTGCGTGGGGCGCGTGATGAAGTGTTGTTGCCACAACTCAGAAAAGTACTTTCTTTATTAACGGATTTAGCAATTGAGAATGCCAAGGTGCCTTTGTTATCTCGCACGCATGGCCAGCCCGCTTCTCCAAGTACATTAGGTAAAGAGTTGGCTAATATCGCTAAACGTTTAGAGCGTGCGATTACAACGATTGCAGCGGTACCCTTGTTAGGAAAAATGAACGGTGCCGTTGGTAATTACAATGCGCATTTATCTGCTTACCCGAATTTCGATTGGGAAAACTTTTCCAAGAATGTTGTTGAGAAGCGTTTAGGTCTCACATTTAATCCGTATACGATTCAGATTGAGCCGCACGATGGTATGGCTGAGTTATTTGATGCGATTGCCCGCGCCAACACAATCTTGTTGGATATGGACCGAGATTTCTGGGCTTATATTTCGATTGGTTACTTTAAGCAACGCACCAAAGCCGGTGAGATTGGTTCATCAACCATGCCACACAAGGTGAATCCAATTGACTTTGAAAATTCTGAAGGTAACTTGGGTGTAGCAAATGCCTTACTGCGTCACTTAGCCGAGAAATTGCCGATTTCTCGCTGGCAACGCGACCTGACTGATTCAACCGTGTTGCGTAACCTAGGACCAGCCTTTGGCCATAGTGTTTTAGCCTATGACAGCGCCTTGCGTGGTTTAGGCAAGTTGGAAGTGAACCATGCTGCAATTGCTGCAGACTTGGATGAGTGCTGGGAAATATTGGCAGAGCCAGTACAAACCGTCATGCGTCGCTATGGCATTGAGAACCCGTATGAGCAACTCAAAGAGCTCACTCGTGGCAAAGGCATTAACCAAGCCGATTTACAAACCTTCATTCGTGGCTTGCAAATCCCTGATGATGCAAAAGCCTTATTGCTGGAGATGACACCGTCTTCTTATTTAGGCAAGGCGGTCGAGTTGACCGAACGTCTGAAAAAGTGAGTTTGACTCCAAGCCTTGGGCGCGCACCGCAGGATTCGCAATACGGTGCCCGCCCCAAGATCTGTTTTGCTGTTTATCAACTGCTTTGGCATCTCTTATTGCCGTTTGCATTCATTCGTCTTGCCTGGCGTACACGCCACTCATCTGAATATTTAAACCACTTCTCTGAGCGCCTCGGTTTTTCCTATGGCAAAAAGATTGCTGAGGGATCGGTATGGATTCATGCGGTATCTGTTGGTGAGACTAGAGCTGCTCAGCCCCTGATAGAGGCTTATCTCGAACGTGGTGAAACAGTTCTGCTAACTCATATGACACTCAATGGCCGTCGCACTGGCGCTGCTTTATTTGCCAAAGCGATTGCCGCAGGTAAGCTACGCCAGCTATATCTTCCTTATGATCTGTGCTGGTCTGTTGCTAATTTCATTCGCGCATTCAAACCCAAGTTCGGTTTGCTTATGGAGACTGAAGCTTGGCCAACTGTAGTGTTTTATTGCGCAGAAATCGGCCTACCATTATTTTTAGTAAACGCTCGCCTATCTCAACGTAGCGCCCGTCGCGTGAATCGTTTTGGTAGTGCCGGTAGATCTTTATTTCAAGCATTTGCGGGCATCTTGGCTCAAACACAATTCGATGCTGACCGCTATCGCAGTCTTGGCGTTAAAAAAGTGGAGATCGTTGGTAATCTCAAGTTTGACGTGCCGCTGGATTCAGACTTAGTTCAACAAGGTCAAGCTTGGAAGCAAGAGTTGCATTTAAATCAGCGCTTGATGATTTGTGCTGCCAGTACCCGTGATGGTGAAGAGGCGATCATCCTCAAGGCCTGGAAGGACCTTTTGGCCTCTAATGCCCTTGAGATTGCGCCATTGCTCTGTTTGGTGCCACGTCATCCTGAGCGTTTCTCTGATGTAGCCAATCAAATTCATGAAGCTGGCTTGAGATTTCGCCGTCGTACAGGGTGGCCTGAGATGCCGAATGTCGATCAAGATGTAGATGTAATTCTAGGTGATTCAATGGGCGAGATGCCGATGTATTACAGTGCTGCTGACTTGGTGGTCATGGGTGGTAGCCTACTTCCTTTTGGTGGGCAGAATCTGATTGAAGCCTGTGCTGCTGGATGTCCAGTGTTGCTTGGTGAGTATACTTATAACTTCGAGCAGGCCGCATTAGATGCTATCGAGATGGGCGCTGCAAAGCGTGTCAAGGGTGAGCTCATCTTAAGTGAGTCGATTGCCCTGATGGAGGCTTTAAAAGAATTGTTATTGAATACTGCCGAACTGGCAAAGATGTCGAGCGCTGCAACAGCCTACTCGATCGAGCATCAAGGCGCGACTAAGAAAATATTAGCCGCCCTTGAGCATCAGAATTTCACGCTAAGCTAACTACTTAGATAAGTCTTAGACCTGTGCCCCAAAGTTGGGGTCATCATTACGGGCGGCATCATCAGGCTTACGTTCACCCTTCACCAAGTCTTCACGGGTAACGCCTAGCCACATCGCTAAAGCTGCTGCCACGAACACTGAAGAGTAGATACCAAACAAAATACCGATGGTCAATGCCAAAGCAAAGTAGAAAAGGGTGGGGCCACCAAAAATCAACATTGCCAACACCATCATTTCAGTGCTGCCGTGAGTAATCATGGTACGACTAATTGTGCTGGTAATTGCATTATCAATAATTTCGCGGGTATTCATCTTGCGGTATTTGCGGAAGTTTTCGCGAATACGGTCAAAGATCACCACAGACTCGTTTACTGAGTAGCCCAATACAGCCAATACCGCTGCCAACACGGAGAGCGAGAATTCCCATTGGAAGAAGGCAAAGAAGCCAAGAATAATCACGATGTCATGCAAGTTCGCGATGATGCCTGCGACAGCAAATTTCCACTCAAAACGGAAAGAGAGGTAAATCACAATGCCAATAATCACGAATAACAGCGCTAAGAGCCCATCAATCGCAAGCTCACGACCAACCTGTGGCCCAACAAACTCGACACGCTGCAGCTTCACACCAGAGGTGGCTGGTTCAAGCGCTTTCATCACTGCTGCACTTTGATCGGCAGAAGAAATCATTTTCCCTTCAGCGTCTTTTTGTAGTGGCAGGCGAATCATCACATCACGTGAGCTACCAAAGTTCTGAATCTGCGTATCGGAATAACCTAACTTTTCTACATTCGACCTAATCGAGTCCAAAGGAGCAGTCTGTGGGTAAGTAACCTCCATTACCGTACCGCCAGTGAACTCAATTGAAAGATGAAGGCCGTTATGCCAAAGGAAGAAGACGGCGGCTAAAAAGGTGATTAGAGAAACCGCATTGAGCGCCAATGCATGGCGCATGAAGGGAATGTCTTTTTTGATCCGGAAAAATTCCATGGCTTATTTCTCCTGTGGACGCCAAACTTGGCCGATAGCGAGTTTCTGAACTTTTTTACCTCTGCCGTACCAGAGATTAACTAGGCCGCGTGAGAAAAAGACTGCTGAGAACATTGAAGTCAAAATACCAAGGCAATGCACTACCGCGAAGCCTTTGATTGGTCCGGAGCCAAATGCTAGCAATGCAAGACCGGCGATTAAGGTAGTGACGTTTGAATCCAAGATCGTTGCCCAAGCTTTATTAAAGCCAACAGCAATGGCCGTTTGCGGAGCAGCGCCATTACGCAGCTCCTCGCGAATACGTTCGATAATTAAGACGTTGGAGTCAATCGCCATACCAAGAGCTAATGCCATCGCGGCGATACCTGGCAAGGTTAGGGTGGCTTGTAACATCGATAACACAGATATCAACAGCAATAAGTTCACTGCAAGCGCCACAACTGAGAAGGTGCCAAACAGTAGGTAGTACGCAATCATGAAAATAGAGATAGCTCCAAAGCCAATGATGAGGGATTTAAAACCCTTCTCAATATTTTCTGCGCCCAAACTAGGTCCAATCGTGCGCTCTTCAATGATCTCCATTGGTGCTGCAAGTGAGCCTGCACGTAACAAGAGGGCCAAGTCATTTGCGCTCTCGGTAGTCGGCTGACCAGTAATTTGAAACTTGGAGCCAAATTCACCTTGAATCGTGGCAATGGTGAGAACCTCGCCTTTGCCTTTTTCAAACAGGATCATGCCCATTGGCTTGCCGATGTTTTCACGAGTGACCTCTTGCATTACACGACCACCAGCAGCATCTAAAGAGATGTTGACGGCTGGGCGCTGATTTTGATCGAAGCCAGCACTCGCGTCAGTAATGCGATCACCACTGAAAATGACTGATTTTTTGAATACGCCTTGACGGTTCTCGCCAAAGCGGAATACGTCCATGCCTGGAGGCGGAGTCTCACCAACAGCAATTGTAGAAAGGATGGGGTCTGCCAATCTGGATTCGAGAGTGGCGGTGCGACCAATAATGTCTTTGGCGCGCGCAGTATCTTGTACGCCTGGTAATTGCACCACGATACGCTCAGCACCTTGTTGCTGAATCACTGGCTCTTTAACAGCCAACTCATTCACACGCTTATTCAATGTGACGATATTTTGTTTTACTGCGTTATCTTGAATCTCTTTCAAGGCAGTGGGTTTAAATTCGCCAATGAGTTTTGGAGAAAGACCGGTTGGCTTAATTTGCCAGGTCAGATCAGGCTGACTAGTCATTAAGACGGAGCGCGCCTTTTCAGCATCCTCGGTACTGCCGAAAGTCAGGGTAATAGAATCTTGACTGCGCTCGATGCCTTGTTGGCGAATGGATTTGTCACGCAGCTGACTGCGAATATCTGTTGCCAAAGAAGTCACCTTCTTTTGAACAGCGCCCTTCATGTCCACTTGTAGTAAGAAGTAAACACCGCCACGCAAGTCAAGGCCGAGGGGCATTGGTAATGCATTGAGTGCATTTAACCAGCTCGGTGTATTGGAGAGTAGGTTTAATGCAACTGTGAAATTAGGT
>NZ_NCJB01000114.1:0-7246 GCF_002282275.1 Polynucleobacter sp. 39-46-10
AGCTTTATCAACATCTACATTCAAGATTGCTTGTTTCATGTCAATGTTGCCGCTGACATTACTAAATGCTTGCCAAACCCCTTGGCTTTTTGGCAGCAGGGGTGCTGGCTTGAATATTGCGGTGGAGAAAGGTAGATGCAAGCTGAGTTCCCCCGCAGTTCCGCTAGGGTAAGGCACTTGATTTGGGTCGCCCTTAATATGTAAAGAGCCATTTTGAATCTCTCCAGCCTCAAACGCCTTACTCAGATAGGCGCGACTATCCCTATCCATTCCAACAGGTAAATAGCGATGCGCTGTTGCTAATTTAGCCTTAACGAATTCCATATCTAGCGTCATTTGATCGGGTTGCTTGGGAGCGCCAATAAGGTAGCTCAGATCAAAATTGGTGGTGATTTCAGAGTTACTCAACTGCATTTTCTTGGCATTAATGAGCCAACTACCTTTTTGCTTGGACCAGCTAATGGAGCCTTTTGCGCGGTCTAATTGAATCTCGGGATCAGATAAAAAATCATGCATCTCCAATTCAAGATTTGTAGAGTCGAGTGTGAAACTGCCTTGCTTCTGATCGCTGACTAAGCTGCCGGACAAATTTAAAGCTGATGGCATCGATTTGTTCACTCCGGTAAAGCTAATGTCATTGAGCTTTGCGCTGATCGTGTAATCAAGTTTATTGGCGGAAAACCAATTGCCTGGAATTGGTAAAGTGGATAGAGCAGATTTTCTTTCAGACCAATTGATATCCAAGTTCTGCAGCTCACCATCTGCTTCAGAAATCTTGATCCACTGATGTATTTTTTTCGGCAGGGGAAGATTGAGTGCGAAGAGCGCAACATCCTCTACTTGTACTTTTGGTGAGGAAAAACCAAACTCTGTGATCTCGCCACCATCCTTAGGGGAGCGCCAGCGGAAAGTAATGGGGCTTAATTTTTCAAGGGGGGCGGTGCTAGGACTGTCAATATTGCGCCATGCTAAAGTTTTTGTTGTGATGGAATTGAGGCCGCCATCTGTACCCTGCACTAGATTGGTTTCCAACCTACCGAACTCAAGGGGATCTTCGCCTTGATTTAATTGGACTCGGAGATTATCGGCCGCCAACGAGATTTGCCCACCATTGGCTTTTCCGCTATCGAGTTTTATGCTGCCCTGAGAGTTGACATTGCCACCGAGATCATGGAGTGGAAGTCTAATATCCTTAGAAATATGGCTGAGATTGAGTTCAGTAAGCCCCCATGAAAAGCTTCCGATCCAATCTCGCCAATTGCCTTCTTGTCCCCCAAGATGATGAACAAAGTCAGCTTGGAGTTTGATTGGGCTAGCACTCCAAGGTGTTTGTACAAGCAACTGACCTTGATGACTGCGAATGCCATTTTTTAGGTGGATGCTTTGAATGTCAATTGAGGTCTTTAGCTTTCGACTTTGCTGATCTTCCCAAAATATTTTGGCGTCGTTGATTTGTATATCGTTTTGAGCAAACAACCAATTCTCGGCAGAAAAGTCATTCTCTTTGCTATGAATGGGAATTCCAGCAATTGAGATCGCACCTTTTGCATCTCGTTGTGCGTAAAGCTCAATCTGATTAAATGTGATCTCATGAAAATACGGGGCTAAGTGATAAAAAGTTAGCCAGCTAAGTTGCCCATTGATGTCTTGAATAAGCAGGGAAGGGGTCGACGTTTTTGAGTTGTTAAACCTTAATCCCTGAATCGCAAAACTCGGACGAATTCCGGTCCAAGATACTTGTACGTCATCCATCGTGATGTTGGCGCCTAAGCGCGCACTCATCAAATGCTCTAGGGCCGGCTTAGATTTTTCGATCTGAGGCCAGAGAATAAAGCGCACCCCAAGATGGCCAAGCACAAAAAAAGCCACGGTGATACCAGCAAGTATGAGGGCGCGCTTGCGCCAACCGCCGCTAGAACCTGGTGGACGTTTTTGAAGCGCACTTTGTAGGCGAGTCCGGATGATATTTCGAAGCATAGACTCTATTATCCGTCAGCCCTTGCTTGCTCGCCAAGCTTCTGCAGTTTGAATATAGAGTCGGATTAATATAGAGAAATGACTAGCTTTCCTGTCCAAATTGAATTTCTAAAGCAGCACTCCAGCTACGCTCAACGTTGGCTTCATTCTCGCCCTGAATGGGTAGAGTGGCTTCGCTTGCAGGGTGCTCGCAAGGTAGATGTTGCCGGGATTAGGGATCTATTAACCCCTTGTCAGGATGCTTTAGCTTCTCCAGACCAGGATGAGGCTCAATTTATGGCTGATCTGAGGTTGGCTAGGCAGCGTCTCATGCTCTGGATTGCCTTCCGAGATCTCAATGGTATGGCCAGTCTTGGTGAGGTGACGCATGCACTCAGTCACTTTGCTGAGGAGGTAGTAGCATTATCGATTGCTTATATTCGCGAAGATCTGAAGCGTCGCTTTGGTTTGCCTTGGAGCACGGTCACTGGTTCAGAGATGCCCTTGATGGTGGTGGGCATGGGTAAGTTGGGCGGCTTAGAGCTTAATCTTTCTTCTGATATCGACCTAATCTTTTTGTATGAGCATGAAGGGGATACGCAAGGTGGGCCTAAGAGCCTCTCCTATCACGAGTGGTTTACTCGAATGGGTAAGCGTTTGATAAAACTATTAGCAGAGCATGATGCAAATGGATTTGTGTTTCGGGTAGATATGCGCCTGAGACCCAATGGAGATTCTGGCCCTTTGGTCTGTAGTCTCGATATGCTCGAGGAGTACCTCCTGGTTCAAGGCAGGGAGTGGGAGCGCTACGCTTGGATTAAGGGAAGGTTGATTGCGCCTTTACCGGAATCACCTGATTTTGCTCATTGTGAGCGGGAGCTTGATCAACTCATTCGTCCTTTTGTCTATCGCCGGCACTTAGATTATGGTGTGATTGCATCCATCCGTGAATTGCATGCGCAGATACAGCATGAAGCTGAGAAGCGTTCTTCCAATCATCATGGTCGATCCAGGGATATTAAGTTAGGCCGTGGTGGTATCCGTGAGATTGAATTCTTAGCGCAAATGTTTCAGTTAATGCGCGGAGGTACAGATCCTCGTTTTCGCATTCGCCCTACTCTAGAAGTTTTGGACTTGGTGAAGCAAAAAGAAATTCTGCCTGCTAGTGAAGTAGAGGATCTAAAGGCGGCTTATATATACTTGCGCCGCTTAGAGCATCGCATTCAGGTGTGGGAGGATCAGCAGACACACTATTTGCCCGAGGATGAGGGTGCACGCACTCGCTTAGCGGCGAGCATGGTTGACCCTAATCAAACTCAAGACCGGAATGCATTCATGTCTGAGCTCGATAAACATCAAGCGGCAGTAGCTCAGTATTTTGAAAAAGCATTTGTGCTTGATGATGCGGCGCGTCTAGACAATACCTCCTTGCCGGCAGGGTGGGAGCCGAACGGCATGCTGTTTCCAGAGTCTGCAACTCGCTGGCTGTCTTGGACTGATAGCTCAAAGCAAAGACAGTTGCCAGAGAAAAGCAGGATCATTTTCAACAATCTCATTCGTAAGGCTGCGGATAGTTTGCAGGCAGATCAGCCTACAGGAATTAGTGCAGACCAAACTTTGCTTCGCTTTTTTGATTTATTAGAGGCGGTTGCTCGGCGCAGTGCTTATTTATCGATTTTGTCAGAGTATCCGCAGGCGCTATCTAATGTGCTCGCTTTGCTCAAAGCCTCTCAATGGGGTGCGGAGTATTTAACTAGGCATCCCCACCTTTTAGATTACTTGCTTAACTCGCGTACTGAAAAAGCTCTTATTGAGCAACCGGAGCAATATTGGCAGGAAGTAAAAGCCACACTAGAGATGCGTTTGAATGACGTGATGGCTGATGGCGATGGTTCAGAGCAGGCCATGGATATTTTGCGCATTACCCACCACACCGAGACCTTTATTACGCTTTTGGCGGATTTGGGAATTGGCGTTGATCGTGAGCTTTCGGTTGAGAAGGTCAGCGATCATTTATCTGCATTAGCGGACTTAATCTTGCAGACTACTTTTGAGCGCGTATGGCCTAGCGTTGCTAAGAAGTTTGGGTTACCTATTGATGCGACCGCACCATTTGCGGTGATCTCCTATGGAAAGTTAGGCGGTAAAGAATTGGGATATGCCTCGGATTTGGACTTGGTTTTTTTATATCAAGCCGAGGAAACCGATTTTGCTGCTCAAGAAATTTACGCCTTACTAGCCAAGCGCATGATCAATTGGTTAACGGCTTACACATCAACTGGTAGTCTGTTTGAAATCGACACACGTCTTCGTCCAAATGGCTCCGCCGGATTCTTGGTAACCAATGCCGATGCGTTTAAGAAATACCAACTACGTGAAGGTGATAATGCTGCTTGGGTTTGGGAGCATCAAGCTCTGACGCGCGCAAGGTTCTCGGCGGGAAGTAAAGTGCTTGGAGCATTCTTTGATGATGTGCGTTTTGAGGTTTTAAGTCAAAAGCGTGATGTTGATCAGTTACGCCATGAGATTTTAGAAATGCGTCGCAAAGTCCATGCTGGGCATCCAAATCCGACTCCCGACTTTGATTTAAAGCATGATGCCGGCGGCATGGTAGATATTGAGTTTATTGTGCAATTTTTAGTCTTAGCATTTTCAAATACTTACCCACAACTGATTGGTAATTTAGGAAATATCGCCTTGCTACGTATTGCTGGAGAGGCGGGTTTAATTCAAGCTTCGATGGCCCAAAATGTAGGCGATGCTTATCGTCTACTGCGAGCGCGTCAACATCGCTTGCGTTTAGATGGTGCAGAAAAGACGCGGGTAGATTTAGAGTGTGAACCTCAACTGGTTAAGGCAAGAGAAGTGGTGTTGGCTCTATGGCAGGAAATATTCCTTGCGCCATCGAATGCTTGAAAAGCTTAACTTTGCTCTAGTAGTTCTCGAGCATGTCGACGAGTTGTGTCTGTGATCGTTGCGCCCCCCAGCATCCGAGCCACCTCCTCAACTCTTTCGGATCTTCCTAGCGGCATAACTTGGGATAGGGTTTTATCGCCCGCCTGTGATTTGCTGACTTTCAGATGGTGATTTCCTTGCGCAGCCACTTGCGGCAAATGGGTCACGCACAGAATTTGATGTGATTCGCCCAGTTGACGGAGCAACTTCCCAACTGTCTCTGCAACAGCGCCACCAATGCCGGCATCAACCTCATCAAATATTAGGGTTGGGGTAAATGACGCCTTGCTGGTGATGACGCTAATGGCCAGACTGATGCGGGCCAACTCCCCGCCGGAAGCCACTTTTGCTAACGAGCGTGGGGTGCTCCCAGCATGACCTGCAACCAAAAACTCAATTTGCTCAAGACCCTGGGCACCTCCTTCTGGAAGGGGTAGCAAAGCAATCTCCAGCTGACCACCTGCCATTGATAGGTCCTGCATGGCAGCGGTAACCTGCTTGCCTAAATCTAGCGCTGCTTTACTACGTTTTTGCGAGAGTTGTTTTGCTTGCTTGAGATAGGCTAATTCTTCTTGTTTCACCTTCTCGCGCAGAGCCTCTATATTTTGAGATGCTGTCAATGCTTCTAAACGTTCAGTGGTATCAAGTAGTAGTTTTGGCAGGTCATCTGCCTCGGTGCGATATTTTCTAGCTGCGCCATGAAGTGCTTGCATACGCTCCTCTACTTCACTAAGGCGGGCAGGATCTAAATCCAGCTTTTGTAAGTAGCGATTGAGGCTGTGTACTGCTTCATCAATCTGAATTTGTGCAGACTCCAGCGCTTGGCTGATTTCGCTTAATGATGAGTCATGCTCTGCCAATGCACTCATATTGGCGCTAGCTTTAGAGAGGGTGGATTCTACAGAGTTATCAGCATCGCTGAGAACATCAATTGCTTCTTGGCACCCACTGATAATTTTTGCGCCATTTGCTAGGCGAGCATGCTCACTTTGAATGGATGTCCACTCACCTTCTTGTGGAGAGAGCTCGCTTAGCTCTTCTAGCTGCCATTCCAGGCGCTCACGCTCACGTTCAATATCTTGCCCAGCATTTTCAGCTTGCTCTAGTTTGCGACGCGATTCATTTAGAGCTTTAAATAATTGAGAAACCTCGACCACAAGATCCATGTGGTTCGCATGGCGATCTAGTAGTTCACGTTGCGCGCCACCTTTAAGTAGTAGTTGATGTGCATGCTGCCCATGAATATCAACCAACTGATCGCCTGCTTCACGCAGTTGTGCCAAGGTTGCTACGCTGCCGTTAATAAAAGCGCGGCTACGACCATTTACCTCTACAGTTCTTTTGAGGAGCAGGCTTTGCCCATCATCTTCAAGTGGAAAGCCTTGCTCATCAAGCCATTGATTAAAGTATTGATTTTGCTGTGAATCTACTCTAAAGAGAGCGCTAATTTCTGCACGATTGCAGCCCTCACGTATCTGGCTACTATCTGCACGCTCACCCAATACCAGGCTGAGCGCATCCAAGAGAATGGATTTACCGGCACCCGTTTCGCCGGTGAGGACTGTAAAACCTGAGGAAAGATCTAGTTCTAACTGGTCAACAATGACAAAGTCACGAAGCGATAGTGTTTGAAGCATGACCTAGCGTACCTAAAAGTTCGACATCAGAATGTCGATGGATACTCATTCCAATGTAACTTCTCTCGCAAGGTTTTGTAGTCACTGTGACTGCGAGGGTGAAGTAGTGTGATGGTTTTTTTGGATTGACTGACTTCAATGATGTCGCCTGATTGCAAATTAGTCTGTGATTGCATATCGAAGTTCACAATCACTTCCCTACCATCAACTACCTCGATGCTCACCACAATATCTTGTGGCAATACGATAGGGCGATTAGATAATGAGTGTGGGGCAATTGGGGCTAACAGAATTCCGGCTACACGCGGATGCAAAATAGGCCCGCCAGCAGAAAGTGCGTAGGCAGTTGAGCCAGTAGGGGTTGATACGATCAAGCCATCAGAGCGCTGGTTGTACATAAACGAGCCATTGACGCGCACTGCGAGTTCGACCATTCCAGAAATTCCGGAACGATTCACAACTACATCATTTAAGGCGAGTGCCTGATTAATCTGTTTGCCATTGCGCATGACAACTGCATCGAGCAGGGTTCTCGTGTCAGCTTCATATTCACCGGCAATAATTTGCGGCAAGACTGTTTGAACATTTTGGATTGGGATATCAGTCATATAACCCAGGCGACCCATATTGATGCCAACCAGGGGGACTTTGCTGCCCGCCAATTGACGGCCAATGCCAAGCATCGTGCCATCGCCACC
>NZ_NCJB01000532.1:0-1141 GCF_002282275.1 Polynucleobacter sp. 39-46-10
GCATTTCCTTCATGGCGCCCCGTTGTAAGTTTGGCTGACTTCCGCATAAATTACAGGGAATGATCGGAAAGTTCATGTCTACAGCATAGCGCTCTAGTAGTTTTTCTGGGACGTAAGCTAGCGGACGAATGACAATATGCTTGCCATCATCAGATCGCAATTTTGGCGGCATGCCTTTGAGCTTTCCAGCAAAGAACATATTGAGCATTAATGTCTCTAAGATGTCATCACGGTGATGGCCTAAAGCAATCTTGGTAGCACCCAACTCATCTGCTACGCGATACAAAATGCCACGACGCAATCGAGAGCAAAGACCGCAAGTAGTTTTTCCTTCTGGAACTACACGCTTGACGATGCTATAGGTATCTTGGTTTTCAATATGGTACTGAACACCCAAAGCTTTTAAATAGTTGGGCAAAATTTCTGCCGGAAATCCTGGCTGCTTTTGATCTAAATTAACAGCAACAATTTCAAAATTAATTGGGGCACGTTCACGCAGCTTCAATAAAATATCGAGCATGGCATAACTATCTTTGCCGCCTGACAAACATACCATCACTTTGTCGCCATCTTCGATCATGCCAAAGTCGCCAATAGCTTGGCCGACTAAACGGCAGAGCTTTTTCTCAAGCTTGTTTTCTTCGAAGACGACTTTGCGAATATCACTCATAGCTACTAAATTATTCTCTGAAATTTCTTTAAGCCTGCTTCATCCGAAATACTTCGACACCTACTGAGTGACAATCTGGATACACATCTGGCTTAGCGGTACTCACACACGCCGCGATCACCTTGGGGTGCTGGCCCATGGCGAGGTAGTCGTTCGAGCACCAGACAGTGATCGGCTTTGGCCCGTTGTGCCCGGCAAAGCAGCGCGCGTTGGGGTATGCGCCCTTGTTGCGCAGGATATCGATGAAAACGCGATAGCGACCTTCGGAGTGCAGACGCTCGATTGCTGAATCAAAAACCTGATCGTAATTCACCCCGCCGCTCCTTCCTGCAACAGGGACGCCAACTTGTTTCATTGGCCCGTCCCTTTGGCCCGATCCCTTTGGGCCACCCGGCGAATGGGCGGCTTCTACGCTTGTTGAACCCGCATTGCCAGTATCATTTAGGGTAAGGACAATTTGACATAACTGCT
>NZ_NCJB01000533.1:0-1140 GCF_002282275.1 Polynucleobacter sp. 39-46-10
TTCTTGAGAACTGACAGGGCCCGTGGATTTCTTCTCCATCCATGCGCCCAAAATAAATACACCAATTGCAGCAAGCACCATGATGAGGTCTATGGCAATGCTTGAAACGTTAAATAGTTCTGGCAATGAATCTGCATTTGCAAGTTCACCTAAAGTCGTAAGAGATTCAATGCTTGGATAGATGCCTGCAAATAGGATGGTTCCCAACAACAAACCAATTAAAAAGATTCCTGCATCAATCCGACCTGACATCAGACCAACTACTGATGTTCCAGGGCAATAGCCGCCGATAGCAAAACCGGCACCGACAAATGCACCGCCTAAAGCTGCCGCACCTAAGAATGATGGTGGAACAAAAAGGCTTCCGCTCTCTACAAATCCAGTCCTTTCTAGAATGAAGAGTCCGACTGCAGCAAACACGATTGCAGTAAACATCACTTTAAATACGGACCAATCTGTTAAGCGAAATTGACCCGTTAATTTATTGGGATTACCAAAACCAGCCCGCTCAAGCACAAAGCCGAAGGCACCACCAATCAATAAACCCGAAAGAATTGTTCCCATCTTATTTCTCCTCTTTCATTAGGCGGCTGGCAAGCAATCCAACCGCGAAGAATGTACCTAAAAATGTAAATCCAGCCAAACTCAGAACAGCCGCGCCAGATAAACCGAGACCACTGGTACAACCCGCAGCAATGCGAGCACCAAAGCCAGCTAAGATTCCACCAAATAATGCGGTTAAGGGTCGCTTGGAGCCCCCTAAGAATTTCCCACCATCAAGCTTAATTGCAATTCTTCCAGCAAAAAATGCTGAAATGAGAGCGCCTAGAGCAACGCCAATCACCTGCCATGTGATCCATGCATCCAAGGGCTTGCCCTCTTCAACTATTCCACCAAGATATTCATTGGCATTAGTAGCCGCTGGTAGTAGGTACATTCCAAACCATGCTGTTAGGCGGGTTGTAAATCCTGTAGCACCCAAGCCATGACCGGTAAAAGCAAATGTAGATAACAGAACAATCCCGAGCAGGATGCCCGCAAGTAAAGGATTCCAATACGGAGCTGGTTGACCCTGTTTTTCGTTTTTCATTTCTGATCACCTCAATTAAGGTATTAATAATATATTTATTTATATAATAT
>NZ_NCJB01000534.1:0-1128 GCF_002282275.1 Polynucleobacter sp. 39-46-10
TGCACATTTTTAGTGGTGTGGGTCTCTTTGGAATTCAGTCAGTTAAAGAAAAATATGTTCTTTAGCAGTGCTTGCATTATTTCTACGATTGCACTTGCACAACTCGCGAGCTTGTGGACTTTCACAAGCCCAATTGGCGAGCCACTCAGTGTGCGTTTAATTCAGGGCAATTTTGAGCAAAGCCTCAAGTTCAACCCTAAATCCATTGAAGAACAATTTGGTTTTTATACCAATGCTATCGAGAGTCAATCGGCCGATCTCATCATTACTCCAGAGACTGCCTATCCTTGGCCACAAAGCAATCTACCTGCAGGCTTATTAGGATCACTCCAACAGTTTTCTACCAATACCTCCAGCAATGTTTTGCTTGGATTGATTGGGGAGATCAGTGGCTCTACTGGCGTGAAATACACCAACCGGGCTCTTGGACTATCTCCTAATGCTCCAAGCTATCAATATGACAAATCCCACTTGGTACCCTTTGGCGAATTTATTCCGCCCGGCTTTCATTGGTTTGTGAATGCTTTTCATGTTCCTATGAGCGACTTTGCACGTGGCACATTAGATCAGGCCCCCTTCAGCATCATTCGATCTGGCAAAGAATCAATTCATGCGGCCATCACGATTTGCTATGAGGACGTATTTGGCGGGGAGCTAGCATCCCGAATTGATCAGAGCAGTAAACCCGTTAACCTGTTGATCAATATGACTAATCTAGCTTGGTTTGGGGACTCTCAAGCACCAGCGCAGCAATTAAGACTATCCCAGTTACGCTCCCTGGAGACTGGCCTCCCAGCGCTGCGAGCCACAAATACCGGCATTACGGCAGCCCTTGGCCCAGACGGGAAAGTGCTATCTCAGCTTGGCGAATTTACCCAAGGCGCGCTCAGCCTGAAGATTCAAGCCTACTCTGGCAAAACTCCTTATGTCATTTGGGGAAATGCCCCCATTTTGAGCCTTTCTTGCCTCTTGCTCATCCTGGGTCTGATTCGCCATAAACGAAACTAATCGCGATTTCA
Source organism: Polynucleobacter sp. 39-46-10 (assembly GCF_002282275.1). Lineage (NCBI taxonomy): Bacteria > Pseudomonadati > Pseudomonadota > Betaproteobacteria > Burkholderiales > Burkholderiaceae > Polynucleobacter > Polynucleobacter sp. 39-46-10. The sequence continues at coordinate 1,020 of NZ_NCJB01000534.1, forward strand.
TAGTTCACCTGCTTAGCCATGTAAAATCAAAGGCTTAGCCAGGTAAATCATGCTTACTTTTCAGCAAATCATTCTCAAACTCCAAGATTACTGGGACCAACAAGGTTGC
>NZ_NCJB01000115.1:0-7099 GCF_002282275.1 Polynucleobacter sp. 39-46-10
CATATGGCCTGCGATGGTTTTACAATTCGGCCATGACTATTAAATCTGACCACTGGATCCGCCGCATGGGCGAGCAAGGCATGATCAGCCCATTTGAACCCGGGCAGGTCCGCCAAGATGCTGCCGGGCAAAAAATTGTGAGCTATGGCACTTCAAGCTATGGCTATGACATTCGTTGCGCTGATGAGTTCAAGATTTTTACGAACATCAATAGCACTATCGTTGACCCTAAGAATTTTGACGAGCAATCTTTTGTTGATTTCAAGGGCCCAGTTTGTATCATCCCTCCAAACTCTTTTGCCTTGGCAAGAACCGTTGAGTACTTCAAGATTCCGCGCAGCGTCTTAACGGTATGCGTTGGTAAGAGTACCTATGCGCGTTGTGGAATTATTGTGAACGTCACTCCATTCGAGCCCGAGTGGGAAGGCTATGTCACGCTCGAGTTTTCTAATACAACTCCTTTGCCTGCCAAGATTTATGCCGGCGAGGGATGTGCACAAGTTCTGTTCTTTGAAAGCGATGAAGTATGCGGTACATCGTACAAAGATCGTGGCGGTAAGTATCAAGGCCAAGTCGGCGTAACTCTGCCCAAGACTTAATCTGCTTAATCTGCTTCATCGCCATATTGGCGACTCTAAAGGGTGCTCATGAAATTTCGTTTTCCAATCATCATTATTGATGAGGACTTTCGCTCTGAAAATATTTCAGGTTCAGGTATTCGCGACTTAGCAGAAGCGATTGAAAACGAGGGCATGGAGGTTATTGGCTTAACCAGCTACGGAGACCTGACATCCTTTGCGCAACAGGCTTCCCGTGCATCCAGCTTTATTGTGTCGATTGATGACGAAGAGTTTGTTTCTGACTCCGAAGATCATGACTTGCCTGCATTAAATAACTTACGCGCATTTATTACCGAAGTACGCAAGCGCAATGAAGACATTCCGATCTTCTTGTATGGTGAGACCCGTACTTCACGCCATATGCCGAATGACATCTTGCGTGAGTTACATGGCTTCATTCATATGAATGAGGATACGCCAGAGTTTGTGGCGCGACATATCATTCGCGAGGCCAAGGTATACCTCGATTCATTGGCGCCGCCATTCTTCCGCGCCTTGACTAATTACGCCTCTGAAGGTTCGTACTCTTGGCACTGCCCGGGCCACTCTGGTGGCGTGGCTTTTTTAAAGAGTCCAGTGGGTCGCATGTTCCATCAATTCTTTGGCGAGAACATGCTTCGTGCTGACGTCTGCAACGCAGTGGAAGAATTGGGTCAGTTGTTAGATCACACTGGTCCTGTCTTGCAAAGCGAGCGCAATGCTGCGCGCATCTTCAATGCGGATCATTTGTTTTTCGTAACCAACGGTACATCCACATCAAACAAAATTGTTTGGCACTCAACTGTTGCCCCTGGCGACGTGGTGTTAGTAGACCGTAACTGCCATAAGTCGGTCATTCACTCGATCACGATGATGGGTGCTATCCCGATTTTCTTGATGCCAACTCGTAATCACCTTGGCATTATTGGCCCGATTCCAAAAGAAGAGTTTGAGTGGAAAAACATCAAGAAGAAAATTGATGCCAATCCCTTCATTAAGGACAAGAACGTAGTGCCTCGTGTGATGACGCTCACGCAAAGCACTTATGATGGGATCGTCTACAACGTTGAGATGATTAAAGAGATGCTCGATGGCAAAGTAGATTCTTTGCATTTTGATGAAGCTTGGTTGCCGCATGCTGCCTTCCATCCTTTCTACAAAGACATGCATGCCATCGGATCTGATCGTAAGCGCACTAAGAAGAGTTTGATGTTTGCCACCCAATCAACCCACAAGTTATTGGCTGGTCTTTCTCAAGCTTCGCAGGTTTTGGTGCAGGATGCCGAAGAGCACAAGCTCGATCGCGACTGCTTCAATGAAGCCTATCTGATGCATACCTCTACCAGTCCGCAGTACGCCATCATCGCTTCTTGCGATGTGTCTGCTGCCATGATGGAGGCCCCTGGTGGCACCACACTAGTTGAAGAATCTATTGCCGAGGCGATGGATTTCCGTCGCGCAATGCGTGAGGTAGATGATAAGTTTGGCGCAGACTGGTGGTTTAAGGTTTGGGGTCCGGATCACTTGGCTGAAGAGGGTATTGGCGAGCGTTCAGATTGGATTCTGGAGCCGAACGCTAGCTGGCACGACTTCGGCAAAGTGGCCAAAGACTTCAATATGCTTGATCCAATCAAGGCGACTGTTGTAACGCCTGGATTAGATATTGAAGGTAACTTTGGTTCTATGGGTATCCCAGCAAGTATTGTTACTAAATACTTAGCTGAGCACGGTGTGATCGTAGAGAAGTGCGGTCTGTACTCCTTCTTCATCATGTTCACTATCGGCATTACCAAAGGTCGCTGGAATACCTTAGTCACTGAGCTGCAGCAATTTAAAGACCACTTTGATAAGAACGCTCCCTTGTGGAAAGTATTGCCAGAGTTCGTTGCTAAGCACCCTCGTTACGAGCGCGTTGGTCTTAAAGACATCTGTCAGAAGATTCATGAGTTCTATAAGAGTCGTAACGTGGCCCGTATGACTACGGAGATGTATACCTCGGATATGGTGCCGGCGATGATGCCTTCAGAGGCTTGGGCGAAGATGGCGCACAAAAAAGTAGATCGCGTTTCTTTAGACCAACTCGAAGATCGCATTACTGCAATGCTAGTCACTCCATACCCTCCAGGTATTCCATTGCTGATCCCGGGTGAACGTTTTAATAAACGCATCATTGACTATCTCTACTTTGCCCGTGACTTCAATGAGCAATTCCCAGGATTTGAGACTGACATTCATGGTCTGGTCAAAGCGGATATCGATGGACGTAGTGAGTACTATGTTGACTGCGTGAGGCAAGAGCCTGATATCACCTTGTGATTTAGTTCAGGTAAATCATCCCCTTAATGCCCTGCTTTTGCAGGGTATTTTTTTGCTTGCACCAAAATCAGCCTTTGACTATACTTGTACAATATATTGAACAAGTTAGGCTGGACCATGAAAGTGATTAATTTTTCTGACGCAAGAAACCAATTTAAACAAGTGATCGATCAAGTAGTGAGTAATTGTGATGTAGCCATCATCTCTCGCAGAGATGCTGATGATGCTGTGGTGATGTCTTTAAATACCTATAACAGCATGATGGAAACACTCCATTTATTAAAATCTCCAGCTAACGCAAAACATTTGGAGAAATCATTGGCGCAATATCGAAAAGGGCAAACCAAAGAAAAGACTCTTGTAGATGCTGAGTAGCGTTGTTTGGACAAGCGCCGCATGGTCTGATTGTGTTTACTGGCAAGGGCAAGCCAAAAAAACTTTAAAGCGTATCAATGCACTTATAAAAGATGCTATGCGCAATCCTGGGGATGGAATTGGAAAGCCTGAGGAATTAAGAGAAAGCCTATCGGGATTTTGGTCTAGACGAATAGATGATGTTCATCGTCTTGTATACGTCATCGAGAAAGATCGGCTGGTGATAATTGCTTGCCGATATCACTATCAATAATCTCGCTTCAAGTGTAGTTATTTTCCTGGCTTATCTAACTGAAAGACTACCGGCGCATCTTCATCCATCTTGCTTGGTGGTGTATCTGTCTTTGCTTCATCGGTATTGGTGAAATTAAAGTCCTGGCTCTGCACTACTGCTGCAGGCTTATCCAGGAAGGTGGTGACTAGTGCTGGAAATGCCGCCACTACAACAACCATAATGAGTTGTAGAGCGACCCAAGGTAACGCACCCCAATAGATATCACCACTCTTCACCTCTTTAGGTGCAACGCCGCGTAGGTAGAACAGTGCAAATCCAAAAGGTGGATGCATAAATGAGGTTTGCATATTCACACAGAGCATTACGCCGAACCATATTAGTGCAGCGCTGGCTGCGGCTTGAGGATTGCCATTCATGGAGGCGAGCAATACTGGTGCAAGCAGCTTAACTGCGACTGGTGCCAGCATGGGCACAACGATGAAAGCGATTTCAAAGAAGTCTAAGAAGAACGCCAAAAAGAAAACAAATAGATTCACAACCACCAAGAATCCAACCCAGCCGCCTGGTAGGTTAGAAAATAACTCTTCAACCCAGTGGCCACCATCAACCCCTTGGAAAACAACTGAGAAGCACGTAGAGCCAATCAAGATGAAGACCACCATGGCAGTAATGCGCATAGTGTTTTGATAGGCCTCTTGAATCAATCCCTGTAGGTTGGGAATGCTTGCCCTACGAATCCAGGCCAAAATTAGTGCACCCATCGCACCCATAGCGCCAGACTCGGTGGGAGTGGCGATGCCGGTCATGATAGTTCCGAGCACCAAGAAAATCAGCACTGCTGAAGGAATGATTCCCAGTAGACATTTTTTCCAGAGCGCCCAGCCCTTGAGGGTAAGTTCGTTTTCTGGGGTGGCGGGCAAGTAGTCAGGTCTAAAGCGAGAAAGGAAGAATGTATAGAGGGCAAAGAGACCGATTTGCAGAAGGGATGGACCCCAAGCACCCAGATACATGCTGCCCACATCAGCGCTGCCGCTCTGGGTTTTTAGCTGGTCGGCCAGCACAATGAGTACCAAAGAGGGTGGAACTAGCTGGGTAATGGTCCCAGAAGCCGCCAAAACTCCCGTAGCGTAGCGCATGTTGTAGCCATAACGCATCATTACTGGCAGGGAGATCATGGCCATAGCGATCACCTGAGCGGCCACTGTGCCAGTGATTGCCCCCAAAATGAATCCCACAATGATTACTGAGTAGCCAAGACCGCCCCGAATACGCCCAAAGAGCTGACCCATGGAGTCCAGCATTTCTTCTGCAAGACCGCAGCGTTCTAGGATTGCGCCCATGAAAGTAAAGAAGGGGATGGCTAACAGCAGGTCGTTTGCGAGGACGCTGCCAAAGATGCGTTGGGGAATGGCTTGCAGAAATGGCATGCCAAAGAAATTCTCAGCAATCGCAATGCCAGCAAAAAATAATCCCGCAGCCATCAAAGAAAAAGCCACCGGAAATCCGATCAACATAAATACAATGAGTCCGCCAAACATGAGCGGTGGCATCCATTCAAGCGGAATCATTGCATGGGCTTTTCATAATGGAGATCGGCACCAGGCAATATTGCTTTGCCTTTGAGTGCGCCAATGCGTTTAATAATTTCTGATAGACCTTGAAGGCTCAGCATGAAGAAACCAAAGGGCACAACAAATTTAATGGGGTAACGTGATAAACCGCCTGCATTTAGTGAGCCCTCTGAAACTAGCCATGAGGGATAAAACAAAGTCGCCCAAGATAGCCAGGCGAACAATATGCAGGCTGGCATCAAAAAGACAATCAGACCAAATAGATCTACGTAAAGACGTCCGCGATCAGAGAGCTGCGAGTAAATTAAATCAACTCGCACGTGTTCATTCCGTTTGAGTGTGTATGCAGCTCCCAGCATCACGGCAGCAGCAAAGAGATACCACTGCAATTCCAAAGGCCAGTTGTTGCTGATGTCTAGGCTATAGCGGAGTAGGGCATTGGCGGCTGATACTATGCAAGACAGCAAAATCATGATGCTGGCTGCCTTGCCCAGAAATTGATTTAGTCGGTCAATTCCTGTTGAGAGTGTTCCCCAAAAACCCATGTAGTTTAGAGATCTGCGCGACCCCGTTTAACTGCGGCGAGTACTTGCGCTGGAGCGGTGCCGCCAGCATGTTGGCGAGAATTCACAGAGCCATCTACGGTCAGCAGGGCAAAGACATCATCCCCCATCAACTCTGGACGATTATCTAAGCCACAAGCAAAGCGTAATTCAGGAAGGGTGAGATCAGTGAGCATGCAGTTGCGACCAACACAGGCTTTAACTGCGTGAGCCACTGCTTCATGGGCATCGCGGAAGGCTAAACCTTTTTTAACTAAATAATCGGCTAAGTCAGTTGCTGTTGCGAAACCTTCTTCAGCAGCAGCCTTCATTACATCAGCTTTCACCTGAATGTGTGGAACCATATCAGCGAAGATGCGCAAAGTATCTTGAACCGTATCAACTGCATCAAACAAAGGCTCCTTGTCTTCTTGGTTGTCTTTGTTGTACGCCAATGGCTGACTCTTCATTAAGGTTAATAAAGAGATCAAGTCACCATATACGCGACCAGTTTTGCCGCGGGCTAATTCTGGTACATCCGGATTCTTTTTCTGCGGCATGATTGAGCTACCGGTGCAGAAGCGATCTGGCAAATCAATAAAGCCAAAGCGTGGGCTGAGCCACAGAACCAGTTCTTCAGATAGGCGTGAAACGTGCATCATCAAGATCGATGCAAACGCACAGAACTCAATCGCAAAGTCGCGATCAGACACCGCATCAAGCGAGTTATTGCAGATGCCATCAAAACCCAGAATCTTGGCGACTTGCTCGCGATCAATGGGGTAGGTTGTTCCGGCCAATGCGGCTGCACCGAGGGGCAGACGATTGAAGCGGGCGCGAAGATCAGCCAGGCGGCTTGCATCGCGACTAAACATTTCGTAATAGGCCATCAAGTGATGACCAAAGGTAATGGGTTGCGCCACTTGTAAATGTGTATGGCCAGGCATGATCGTGGCAGAGTGTTTCTCTGCAAGATCGAGTAAGGCAACGCGTAAAGTTTTGAGGGTAGCGGCAATTTGATCAACGCTGCCACGCAACCAAAGACGCAAATCCGTAGCTACTTGGTCATTACGTGAGCGACCAGTGTGAAGACGCTTGCCAGCATCACCCACTAACTCAGTGAGACGTGCTTCGATATTCAGGTGCACATCTTCTAAGGCGAGTTGCCAGTTGAATTCACCAGCCTCAATTTCACCTTTGATCTGAGCCATACCTTTTTGGATATCTGCTAAATCCTGGGCGCTGATAATCTTTTGGGTGGCTAGCATCTCTGCGTGTGCCAAGGAACCGGCAATGTCGACTAAGGCAAAACGTTGATCAAAGCCAATGGAAGCGGTATAACGCTGTACCAGTTCGTCAACAGGTTCGTTAAAACGGGCCGACCAAGCTTGGGCTTTGTTGGCAAGGGAATTTTTTGATGAGCTCATAAACGCAGTATATTGGTGTAGGTCTTTGATTATT
>NZ_NCJB01000535.1:0-1128 GCF_002282275.1 Polynucleobacter sp. 39-46-10
CTACATATAGGAAATTCCCAACATCACAAATGATTTTGGGTTATTTCAAGACTCAAGTCCTTGACGGCGCTCAAGTGAATTTATTCAGGGTAAACCCTAGGTTAAATTACTGATGGGGATGGCTGATCGCCAGGTGGGAGGGAGTAGTCCAGCTTACGCTCATAAACACGCGCCTTGAAGCAGTCGTTGTAACCTTTACTGCCGATTTGCCAGCCAATTGAGGTGCAGTCATCTTGGGCAGCCGACTCAATGGAACCGCATCCAGCCAAAGAAATGGCAGCGATAGAGGCAAGAAGGGCTAGGGGGCGGAATATAGGTAAATTCATACCTCAAGTCTACTTGATTCTGACTTCAACTTCGAGGGGAATGCCCTCCTTACCTGCGCTAACGGTTTTGACCTCACCTAGGCTAATTCGATCATTTAGTTCTGGGCTACTTTTCACCATTAAGCTTTGCGCCTGCTTTGCTCGGTTTTTAGCCAGGACCTTCATATCTTCCTCTGTCACGGGAATGCTGGTAATCAGCTCCGCATGCAATTGATCATTGCGCCCCGCCCCATCTGGGAGAGTAATTAAACGTTGACCTAATTTAATTCTGCCTACGTATTGAGCATAGGCCGACTTCAAGCCAGACTGCACCTTGGGATCAGAAAAATCAGGCGTAGGAATAGGATCATTCGGTGAGATATTTATTCCAGCCAACTTGAGAATGGCTAAATCTGCGATGGCCCTCGCTAAAGCAGGCTTATCTTCATTAGGATCATAAGTGCCTACGAGCTCCAATGTGGCATGGGGCTTCTTCACTAAAAAATCGCCAAATTTTTCTAAACGATCTTGATTTGGCGGCAAGTACACAGCCTCGCCCAAAACCGCATTCACACCTTCATTAGCCCCCATTCCTAAGAGCGCACCTAAGGCTCTAAATGGTGCAGTGGCAACATTAGTTAAGACATTGCTGACTGCCTGCCACACCAGACCACTCGCACTGAACTCAGGTGAATCCACATTACCAGCAATATTGATCGTGACATCAATCGTATCGTCAGAATCCTCAAGCAGAGCGATTGCTAAACCCAGTGGCAATTTTTTCCCCTGAAAATCGGCCACTTCTTCGCCAAGCTCGATCTTC
>NZ_NCJB01000536.1:0-1121 GCF_002282275.1 Polynucleobacter sp. 39-46-10
GCGGTCTCTATTTGTTGATTCTGCTAAGACGCACTTCTCTTGGAGCGCGCTCATGAAAGCCCGCCAACTTAATGTATACAGAGGTCCTTGCGCCATTCTCTCCGACCTCAATATTGATATTCCACAAGGAAAATGGACTAGCGTTATTGGACCCAATGGCGCAGGAAAATCTTCCCTCTTACAGGCAATGGCTGGGTTACTGAAGTGGGATGGCTCCATCACTATCGACGAAGTTCCTTTATCTGCATTTACCCTAAAAGATCTTGCAAAGAAAATTGCTTGGCTCGATCAAGGCTCGAATAATTCAGAAGAATTTGATGATTCCTTAAGTGCGTATGACACAGTCATGCTGGGACGCATTCCGCATCAGGGGTGGCTGCACCTCCCTTCCAATGCCGATCATATTTCGGTCGAAAGGGCTTTGCAACAGACCGACGCATGGCATTTACGCCATCGTCCCTTACAGCAACTATCTGGGGGAGAGCGTCAGCGAGTTTTATTGGCGCGTCTGCTTGCAGTGGACTCCGACATCCTTCTCATGGATGAGCCCCTGGCCAATTTGGACCCACCTCATCAATCCGATTTTCTGAAATGGCAAAACGACTTACTGACTCAAGGCAAGACCTTAGTGACGGTATTACATGAGATTCAGTTTGCTCTCCGTGCCGACCATTTGGTGATGCTGAGTAAAGGCAAACTACATTTTCAGGGGTCAAACCAAGACCCTAGAACCCATCAGGCCCTAATCGAGCTATTTGATGGGCGCATTCACCTAGAAAAGCTGGGGGATGATTGGGTGGCTTTACCTAAGTAAGCCCAAAACCAGGAGTTTCACAAAGCGTTTTGCTAAGGCTACAATGCCCATATGACCGAGTACACCCCTCATGTCCCAAGTGACCCAACTGAATCTGATTCGATAGCCGAATCATTGCACAGGCTATCTCACAAAATTCAGCTGATCTCCGATGCCGTGAGAGCCTTACATCAAGATCGCAATCAGCTTGAGGCTAAGATTGAAGATGCGCAGAAGCGAATTCAGCACATTTTGAGCCGCTTACCGGAACAGAGTGATGGGCGTCAGTTGAACTTGCTTGGCGAACCCGTCACACCACCTAACCCAG
>NZ_NCJB01000537.1:0-1118 GCF_002282275.1 Polynucleobacter sp. 39-46-10
ATAAGTTGAATGGCGTCAAGGCTACAGCAAAGCCTTGAAATAGAGCGCTAATTTCTTCCAACTTGATCTCCTTCTTTTTTAATTTTTGTAATTGTTATTGCACGCCAATAATCGCTAATGGATTAAAGAGGGCGCCATGCGGGAGGGGAACTTGGAACCAAATCTCGAAAACCATAAAGAGCGCAACTGATACGCCCAAGCCAACCACAATTGATTTCCAGAGCGCATATTTTCCCAGCCATCTCATAAATATCGCAATGTAAATAAATGCAGAAACATAAATTCCAATTAACTGCATTCCGAGAACGAAAACTGCTGCTGGCAATAGAACAGAGAGAACCTGCTTAAACGGGCCTTTACCAACAAAAGACTCATCTTCTTCACTCTTATCAGCGTAGGCCTTGTAGAAGGTAACTGCACTAGCTGCTGACATGATCAAACTAATGTAGAAGGGAAAATAACCCGCCTCCGGTCCATCAGACCCCCAGCCATTTCCCAGCTTTATGGAGCCGTACATAAAAATCGCACCCAAGACAATAAACAGGGCTGCAGTAATCATATCCATTGTCCGGACGCTGACCAGCGACTCGTGACTATTATTATTTGAATTTTCAGACATTACTTCGATCACCAATATGAAGATTAATTAAAAAAACAATATTGAACTACTTCTAGAAATTACTAAAAGTAAATTTATCTACTCAGGGATAGGGCCCCGGATTCGAGGCCCTATTTAAAGATTACTTCTTAGCCAAGAAACCAGCTTCAGTCATCAACTGCAAATGAAGCGCTTCGTTCAAGGTCAACCAGTTTCTAAATTCCTTACCGGTCATGAAGGTTTGATTAAATGCACCCTTTTCCATGAAGTCTTTCCACTCAGGTGTGGCACGAACTTTCTTGAAAAGCTCTACATAGTAATCAACTTGCTCTTGTGTTACACCAGGAGCCATGAAGATACCGCGCAACATCACGTAGTCAGTATCCACACCAACTTCTTTACAAGTTGGCACGTCGTTCCATGAGAGAGTATCTGTCATCTTTTGCTTGTAAGGCATACGAGTGTCATCAAATACGCACTGAGCACGCAACTTACCTGCACGCCATTGAGCAACGGCCTC
>NZ_NCJB01000116.1:0-7023 GCF_002282275.1 Polynucleobacter sp. 39-46-10
AAACTCTGAATATCAGAAGTCGCATCAGCATTTGTTGCACCATTCGTCTGATTGACCTGACTTGGATTTTGGAAGGCAACGTTGAGCAAGCCCTGTGCGGCTATTTCTGCCATCAACATTTCAACTGGATCGGAATTTTTTGCAGCCCCAGCCTGTTTGCTACCCATAGTAGGCAAATTTTGCATAGCAAAAGCGCCTTGTGTACTGATTTGACTAGAATTTAACTGGGCATCACGACGAGAAGCTGTAGAGCGGTCTAGCGCTGACAAGAAGGCTTCAAATCCGACAGGCATAGCGGAGCCGCCGGGCATTGAGCCCGACTTGCTACCTGCGGCATTTACGCCACTGGCTGCTGCTTGCATTCGAATTTGACCTACTGTTGGCATAGCCTCTCCAAAAGGAACACTACTTACTATGCATCTTTCGTGCCAGAATTGGCACTAGCCCTCGCCGCGTAGTTATCCTCAAAGAGGTTCATTTCCGCCTTAGCCTTCTTCTTCCTAGCTTCCAGCCTCTTTTTATCGACTAATTTAGTCAATCCTCGGGTGCGCATTCTGGCTTCTGTGGCGGTCTTGAGGGTATCTTCTGAGGCTCTAGCCAGACCTTGAATCTGCCCATCCATCTCAATAGAGCTCTGAATCAGCTTCTCCCTAAATGCATTGGCATCCTGTATGAAGGCCACCGAAACACTTTGATTGCCACCGGCAATCATCTGCACCTCGTATTCCTTTGCATAATCAAGTACTTGATTTTTAAAGGCTTTTGTTTGATTAACCTGTCCGGCAGCCCTTTTTGCACGAGCCATCGCTTGATCCTCGCGGATTTTAGCTAGGCGCAGAAGTAGCTCAATTGCAGACATAAGGAATTAAACCACCGATGGAGCGATCTCGAAAAGGAGTTTTTCAGTTTGATCGATTGGAATGGCTTGCTCGGCATCTTGCTGTAAAAATGCCTGAATTTTTGGCCAAGCCTGGAGCGCTGCATCCAAATCTGGGTCGGTGCCGGCAATATAGGCGCCCATAGAAACTAGATCACGCCCTCGCATATAGCGACTATAAAGTTGCTTTAGGCGCCTCGCAGATAAGAGGTGCTCTTTGGAGACAACTTTAGGCATCACACGAGAAATTGACTTTTCAACATCAATAGCTGGGTAGTGACCACTATCTGCTAATTCTCGAGATAAGAAGAAGTGACCATCCAAAATTCCGCGGGCAGTATCCGCAACTGGATCATTCGTATCGTCACCTTCTAGCAACACGGTATAAAACGCGGTAATGGATCCATCAGGATTGGCGCCATTACCAACGCGCTCAACTAACTCAGGCATGCGAGCAAACACACTAGGCGGGTATCCACGTGCTACCGGCGCTTCACCTAAGCTCAAGCCAATCTCCCGTAATGCCATCGCATAGCGCGTTAGCGAATCCACAATCAGTACAACATGCTTACCTTGATCTCTAAACCAGATCGCTACATCAGTTGCATACGAGGCACCCTTAGAGCGCGCTAAGGGGGAAGCATCTGCTGGAGCGGCCACTACAACCGCGCGCTTAAATGATTCAGGGCCGAGAGTGTCTTCACAAAACTCACGCACCTCACGACCCCGCTCACCCACCAAGCCAATCACAATCACATCAGCTACACAGTTGCGCGCGAGCATACCTAATAAAACGCTTTTACCAACTCCAGAACCAGCAAATATTCCAACCCGCTGTCCTCGACCCACTGTGAGCAAACCATTGACTGCTTGAATCCCAACATCTAATGGCTCATGAATTGGAGTGCGATCCAAGGGATTCAGAGTTCTTTGAATAAATGGAGAGAATTGTTTTTCTCCATAACCTTTGCCATCAATCGGACGACCCAAGCCATCGACTACACGACCAAGCAGACTCTCGCCAATAGGTAGTGGTTCACCAATGCTATTAGAGGTATATCCCGATCCAGAATTAAAGGGGGTATCAGCTGGATAAACCAAAGCTCCAGGAGAAATGCCCTCCATCGTATCGATCGGCATTAAATAGGTGATGGCACCGTTAAAGCCAATGCATTCCGCATCATAGGTTTTGCCACCAAGTTCAGACAGTATGGTTGCGCCAGTACCAATACTCATTGGCAAACCTTCTACCTCAAGCACAATTCCAGATACCCGCTTGAGCTTACCCTCACGAATCGAGCGAGGCGCTTGCGCCAGATGCTGCCTGCGCATCTCCAGTTGATCTGCTAATTGAGTCGGCTGCAAGTGACTCACTCTTTCTCCACCTCACCAGAGTCAGGGGGATCAAGATGCTGTTCTTCATCCAAGTGAGAGTCATCACTAGATTCGTCTTCAAGCATATTGATGCTGCTATCGATCAAGGCTTCTGTGTTCACCGTTGCGAGCTCTTCAGCAGTGTCATCCAAACCTAAGGCGTTTCTGACGAGAGCTAAGCGTGCTTCAAGGCCCACATCAATACGTGCACCACTCACCTCAACATAAGCATGTCCTGGCCGTACATCCGCGTCAACCAAAATAGTGCAGGCAAATGGGAGACCGGGATCATCAACAATTTTTTTCCAAGTCTCAACCTCTTCTGCTCGCAGACGCAGGTAAAGATTTTCACCGGGGCGTGGAAGACGCATCAAGGCTTCTTGCACAGCCGCTACAAACGGAGCACGCTCCATTGAAATATTGGCAGCTAGGCGAGAGGCAATCTCAAAACTCAGTTGTGTGAGGGGCTCAGCAATGGCCTCAGGCATTCCAGTGATTGATTCAAGCAATTGACCCAGAGCATCTTGCAAACGTTTAGTTTCTTCGTCTGCCTCGACATAGCCCTGCTTATAACCCTCGCGATAGCCTGATTCCTTACCTTCTTTGTAACCAGCATCTCTGCCTTCTACAAAACCTTGATTTGAGCCTAACTCATAAGCTTCTTTATAGGCGTTGTCGCGAATCGCCTCAACCTCTTCAACCGTAGGGTATTGAATAGGCGCAACCTTAGGAGGTTTAGGGGGCTTTGGAGGATCAAAGGAGGGAGGCTCCCACCTCGTCAGCAGGGAGTCCTCATCAGAGGAAGGCATCGGCTGACTTGCCCCTTTCCATGATCATGCGGCCTTCATCGGCCAAGACACGTGCAACACGAATAACTTCTTTTTGCATCTCTTCGACTTCTTGTACCTTGACTGGTGGGCGAGTCTCGAGATCTTCGCGCACGCCATCGGCAGCACGCTTAGCCATATTCTTGAATAACTTTTCGCGCAACTTTGGACTTGCGCCTTTCAGAGCAACGATCAAAGTTTCTTGCGGAACCTCTAACAAGAGGGTCTGTAGCGAACGATCTTCGATGTCGTTGAAATCCTCGAACACGAACATCTTCTCTTGAATTGCATCAGCCAATTCGCCATTAAAGTTACGAATCGTATTGAGCGCTTCTTTGTCCAAGCCACCGGACAACATATTGAGAATTTCTGCGGTAGGCACAACACCTCCAACGGTGCTTCTGCGGAAGTCGGCATCTGGACCTGCGGAGCGTGACATCACTTCGTTCAATTCTTTCAAGGCAGCTGGTTGGACTTTCTCTAGCAAGGCAATACGCAAGATCAATTCGTTACGCAAATCATCAGCGAACAACTTAAGAACAGAGGCTGCTTGCGACGGCTCCAAGAACACCATCACTGTAGCAATAATTTGCGGATGCTCATTCTTAATCATCTCGTACAGAACATCCGATTCCATACGCTTCAAAGTTTCAATACCCGACATGTCGAGCGTGGACTCTAAACGACCGAGCAAATCAGAAGCACCTTCAGCACCCATCGCCTTAGTCAGCATGTTTTGCATGAAGGAATCGGTATCGAAAGCCACTTGTGAGTTATTCGCAGTGACGTCCTTAAATTGACGCAACACTTGCAATACAAGATCGCGACTTAAGGATCGAACGACCGCCATCTTTCCAGATAGGCGCTGCACTTCAAATGGCGTCATTTGACGCAAGACGTTTGCAGCAGATTCAGCACCTACTGCTAACAACACCACGGCAGCGCGCGAAGCACCATCCAGCTCTTCGAAAGTCAAACTTCCAGATTGAGTTGCGCCCTTGACGCCCTCTTTCAGAGCTTCAGCGATCGAGAGCTGTTTGGGGGCGCCGGTTTCTTCGTCAGCCATGTCTATCTACTCTTTATCTCAACCAGCAGCAGCGGCAGCTGCGTTAGCGGTATTCGTTTTTTCGGCATCATCCGCCAACCACTCTTTAAAGATAGAAGAAACCACTTTTGGATTCTCCTCCACAAATTCTTGCGCGTACTTGAGTAGCTCGTCGTACTCTTGCTTCTTCTCTTCATCAGCACGTTTACGATCTTCTTCAAGCTTGGCACGCTCTTCCTCGAGACGTGCGCGCTCTTCTTCTTCAGCAATTCGCTGACGCTCTTTGAGCAATTCCATTTCCATGCGACGCTTGTCGCGAGCTTTCGGATCCATTTGGGCCATCTCAGCCTTCATCTTCTCATCAAACTCTTCTTCAATACGCTGCTCTTCCAAGGCCTCATCCATCTTCTTAGGAAACAGTAAAGGCTTCACAACGCCAAAGAAAATAATACCTAGAGATCCCAAAATAATCGCAAACTTAAAGAACTCTTTGCTGAGCTCAATTACACCCGCCTGCTTGTAAAACGGAGGCTCTACGTCAGCTTCAACCTTAAACGGAATATTGGCAACACTGACGCTATCGCCACGACGCTCATTAAAGCCAACTGCATCACGAGCTAAGTTATTAATCTGATCCAACTCTTTGGCGTTATAAGGCACCGGCTTGAGTGGCTTGCCATCCTTATCTACCCCGGTAGGCTGCTTGTAGTTCACGACTACACCAGCAGACACTCTTCGGACTTGACCTTTTTCAGATTTAATTCTCTGAATCGCACGATCTAACTCGTAGTTGATTGTTGAGTCTTTTTTGATGTTGCTAGCAGTAGAGCTTGAACTTGATGGCGGTGCATTGAGATTCTGCGGCCCAGCAGCAGCTCCGCCTGCTGCATTAATCGGAGCCTGACCGCCACCAGGAGGTTGGTTGGTGAGCGCACCTGGGACACCCGCCGCTGCAGATCCAGGTGTTGCTGCTTCGTTTGTTTGCTGACTTCTAATCGAGGATTGATTTGGTGGTGAGTTGCGACCAAACGTTTCTTCGGTTCGCTCAAGCTCACCAAAATCCATATCAACCGTTACTTGAGCACGAACATTTTCTTTACCAGTAACGGGCTCTAAGATAGCCTGGACTCTCTTAGATAAAGCGCCTTCAAGTTCTGCTACATATTTCAACTGATTGCTATCAAGTCCCATTAAACGCTGGGCATTGGGGGCTAGGAGACTGCCTTCAGCATCAACAATCGTCACATTGGCTGGGCCTAAGTTAGGCACTGAAGAGCCTACTAAATTCGTGATGGCAGCAACTTGCTGGGCATCCAAGAATCGACCAGGGTGCATGGTGACTACAACAGAGGCTGTGGGTTTTTCTTGCTCACGCATAAATGCGGTTTGCTTAGGAATAGCCAACATCACTCGGGCAGATTTAACTTGCGCCAATGAGCTAATGCTACGAGCTAACTCACCCTCAAGACCACGCTGATAGTTCACCTGCTCTACAAACTGGCTGGTACCCATCTTTTGATTTTCAAGCAACTCAAAACCAACATTGCCCGCCTTAGGAAGTCCTTGTCCAGCTAGGCGCAAACGGGTTTCATAAACAGAAGACTCTGGCACCAAAATAGCAGCACCACCTTCTGTGAACTTGTAAGGCACATTCATCTGCTGCAAGGCAGCTACGATTGCAGCCCCGTCACGCTCGTTAATGCTGGAGAAAAGTACGCGGTAGTCATCCCTACTTCGGCCGGAGATTGAAACAAAGACCAAGACTGCAATAAAGAGGAAGAGTGCAGCAAGTACGATCAGGCGCTGTTGTAGACCTAATGCACCAAAACGCTGTTGGAGTTCGCCTAATTTTGAGGGGAGTTTGACCTTGCCCTTAGATGGGGCCGACGCTGGAATAGCTGCGGAGGCGGCTTTAGAGCCAATGCTGACTACTGCTGCATCCTTTTCGCTTTCCTGTATTCCGGGCTTTGCCTCTTCGCTCAATGGGTCGATTCCGTCAAATCAGGTAAAAATTCTGTAAACATAATATCACTAAATATAGAACCTTTTTGCCTTTTTTCCCTAAATATTGATATTCTATGGGAATAAAGAGGCAAAATTTGCCGCCCCAGCCATTACAAAACCAAAGTCATTTAATACGCATTTAGCCATAGATAAATACATTGACCAAGTCAGCCCCCAATATAACCGCTGAGAAAGATCCCGCCCTAGCTGCTAAGCACCTAGAGGAAGCATTTGCCATTTTTTATGCGGAATCTCAAAAACTCGAGACTCAGCAAGCAGCCCTTCAAGAGAAGATCAATCAACTCAGCTCCGAGTTGCAAAAGTCCAATCAGCGCTTGGGGATCCTATTAAATGCCATTCCAGCTGGAGTAATACTGCTCGAGAACAACATTGTTCTGCTTCATAACCCGGCAGTCCTTCAGTTCTTACCTAGCTTAAGCACAGGCAATCATTTTGAGTTGCCACATGATTGGCAAGCCTCTATTGCCCCTGGTGAATACCTGATTGGCAATGCCGAGGATCGCAACTCCCCGCAAAAAATGGTTCAGGTCATTCGCATTGACGAGGGCATACGTAGCTTTGTGCAGATTCAAGACATTACCGCCAACATTGCTCTTCACCAAGAAACCCAGCGCGAAAATCGCCTGACTGCCATGGGCAAGATGGCTGCCGGTATTGCACACCAATTTCGCACACCACTTGCTACCGCCCTTCTGTATTCGTCCCACCTTTGTGATGATGAAGTACAGCCAGAGATGGCTAAAGAGTTTGCCTTGCGCTTACGCAAGCAATTACTTGATCTAGAAAAACTTTCACAAGACATGTTGCGATTTATTTCTAATCGCCCCACCAAAACTGTACTTAGCTCTGCCAAACAGCTGATTGATGAAGCGCAA
>NZ_NCJB01000538.1:0-1117 GCF_002282275.1 Polynucleobacter sp. 39-46-10
GTAAAACGCCGGGGCGTACGCAACACATTAACTATTTTGGGCTTTTTGCTAAGGATGACCTATTAGCCTATTTGGTGGATTTACCAGGATACGGCTATGCCGCCGTTAATCATGAGACCAAATACCACTGGAATAGCCTTCTAAGCGATTATTTGCAGGAGCGCGAGCAACTGGTCGGGATGATTCTCATCGTCGACTCCAGACGCGGAATCACCGATTTAGACGAGCAAATGATTCAATGGTTTGTACCAACCGGCAAACCAATTCATATTTTGCTCAGTAAGTGTGACAAGCTTAATAAAAGCGAATGCAAGCATGCCTTAGAGGCCGTACGTAAAAGATTACAGCAGTATGATCCCGCCCTTCCAGATGGAACGGGCGACTCAAAACGACTTACGGCACAATTATTCTCAAGCACCAAGCGAATTGGCCTTGAAGAGGCCGACAATACAGTTATTAAATGGTTATTTGAAGCAGAGACTCAAGAAGATGAAATCACAAGCTAACTCTTTGTTGAACTTTCCGGCGCACCGCCCACGTCGCATGCGTCGCGATGATTGGTCGCGTCGCCTGATGCAAGAGAACAGCGTTTCGGCCAATGACTTGATCTACCCAGTGTTCCTACTTGAAGGCCAAGGTAAATCAGAAGCTGTTAGCTCCATGCCGGGAGTTAATCGCGTATCTCTCGATTTACTTTTTAGCGTTGCCGAAGAATGCGTTTCATTAGGCATTCCTGTGATGGCACTCTTTCCAGTGATTGATGCATCTCTGAAAACACCTGATGGCAAAGAAGCTTTTAATCCCAATGGATTAATTCCAAACGCAGTGCGTGAGCTCAAGAAACGCTTCCCCAATTTGGGCATCATGACGGATGTCGCGCTTGACCCTTACACAAGCCACGGTCAAGATGGTGTCTTAGATGAGCAAGGTCGTATTCTGAATGACGAGACTACGGCAATCTTGGTCCAACAAGCGATTGCTCAAGCTCAAGCTGGTGTTGATATCGTTGCACCATCAGACATGATGGATGGCCGCATCGGAAAAATTCGTGAAGCACTAGAGCAAAACAAACTCATTCACACTCGCATTATGGCTTACTCAGCAAAATATGCTTCGG
>NZ_NCJB01000539.1:0-1116 GCF_002282275.1 Polynucleobacter sp. 39-46-10
GAGAGAGTTGACGAAGATCGCTATTGCAGCTTCATACCCAAAATGGGTGAACATAAAGGCAGTTGACCAGCCCCAAGTAGAAGCCACCATTAGTACAGGAGGTGCCGCAAAATTGGTGAGTGTGCCACCAATAGAGATGTTTACAAATAATGCCCCTAGTGTGCCGAATAGCATTGGGGTAGAGCATTTATGCTTGTAAACCAAATCACGCAACAAGAAGGCTGCGAGCGTCATTGCTGCCGGCTCGGTAATGAATGAACCCAGTAATGGCGTGAGGGATAAGGTGAGGAAATACAGCATCGGCGCTTCGCGTGTTCGCAGGGCGACATGTAAAAACTTGCCAAGGGTATAGAGCAGGTGGGTGGCAAAAGTCAGGATAGGCTTGCTACCCGCAGCCACCATAATTGCAAATACAAAAAGCGGCTCTGTGAAATTACGCTTGCTTGCGTATTCTCTGGCGCTATCAAGGCCAGTTGTAAAACCGATATAAATTAGTAATACTGCTGCCCAGAAACCAAAAACAATCTCTACTTCGCCAAGTAGGTGCCATAAGCCCGAATGCAGGCGAGACTTCTTGGCTAGAGTTTCAAAATAGGAAGTGCTAAAGGTGTGCAGTACTGCTATCGCAAAAATAATACTGGCACCAAGTTCTGTAGGGGTAAAGTTCATGGGAAGATATTATCAGACTGTAGTTTTAACTAATTCGATTTTTGTTTAACTGCCATTAATCACTATCTGTATAGGGGTAAATATGAGTTTAATTCTGGGTTATGAGGATTTAATCGCCAATGCGATGGCTCAGATTGAAACGGTGCCCTTGGATCAGGCCAAAACCCTGCTTGATGATGAAAATACTGTTTTTGTCGATATTCGGGATGTTCGGGAATTAGAGCGCGAAGGCATGATCCCCGGTGCTTTTCATGCTCCTCGGGGGATGCTGGAGTTTTGGGTGGACCCAAAAAGCCCCTATTTCAAGCCGATTTTTGGTGAGGGTAAGCGTTTAGTGCTTTATTGCGCCTCGGCTTGGAGGTCCTCCTTGGCCACTGAAACCCTTCAAAAAATGGGAGTTCCCCGTGTTTGCCACTTAGAGGGCGGTTTTAGCGCCTGGAAAAAGGC
>NZ_NCJB01000540.1:0-1116 GCF_002282275.1 Polynucleobacter sp. 39-46-10
GAGCTGAAGCTTCACTCTAAAGACCGTAATTCTACAATGCTTAGCGGTTTTAGAAGATATTTAAGCCTTATAGAGCAAAGCCACAGCATGGACTGCAATACCCTCACCTCTGCCTAAGTGCCCAAGGGATTCATTGGTTTTGGCCTTCAGGTTGACATGGCTTGGTGTTACAGCCAAATCTGATGCAATATTGCGGACCATCTCGGGCAAAAAAGTAGCTAATTTGGGCTTTTGGCAAATAATCGTCGCATCGACATTCCCCACCTGAAATCCAGCAGCCTGAATCTTCTGAAGAGCGGCTCTGAGCAGAATACGGCTATCCATGTCCTTAAATTGAGGATCGGTATCTGGAAATAGCTGGCCAATGTCATTCAAGCCAGCAGCTCCTAGTAGTGCATCGGTTAAGGCATGCAACAAAGCGTCTGCATCAGAATGACCAAGTAAGCCTTTTTCGTTGGGGACGTGCACACCACCCAAGATAAGTTTTCGACCCTCAACAAGCGCATGAACGTCATAACCTTGACCAATACGGAACTGAGGGATTTGGGGGGTGTTTGAAGTCATTAAGTTATCTTGATAGGTTCTGAGAGCTTATTTAGTGCTTGCCCGCAAAATGGTTTGCATTAAATCCCAATCTGCTTGGTGGGTTACTTTGAAGTTGCGAGTGGCACCCTCTATTAATAATGGACTAGAGCCAGAGAGCTCCATTGCACTCGCCTCATCCGTGATGTCGGCCTCCAGACGAATACCCTCATCAATTGCATCATGCAGGCGCTTTAAACCAAACATCTGCGGTGTTTGAGCCTGCCAAAGGTGATCTCTAGAAATCGTCTTCATCGATCTATTGGGATTGCCAGCAATTGCTGAATTGGCATCGGCCATCTTTAAGGTGTCGGCCAGCGGCATTGCCAAGAGGCCACCCTCACCAGCTACAGTGACAGCGTGAATCAGTTTTTGAATGAGTTCAGGAGAAATTCCAGGTCGTGCTGCATCGTGGACTAAAACCCAGTCATTCTCTGGAACGCCTGCCTTGAGCATAGCTGCAAGGGTATTTCTGACGGTTTCTTGGCGAGTTGGACCACCAGTTGCAAGAAATTGAATAGATGCGGATTTATT
>NZ_NCJB01000541.1:0-1112 GCF_002282275.1 Polynucleobacter sp. 39-46-10
GACGCATATTCGGCAGATTGAGCAGGCATTTACTGCCCAAGCCATGATCACAACTGATCAAGCCAATAATCAAATTACTGCTTTTCATCCCGGCGCAATGGGCGAATCCCATCTAAACCAAGTTTCTGCAGTAGTGGCAGAGCGCAAAAAGAATGCTAAAGACGCAGCAAAGTTTGGCATTGTCGCCCCAGACGGTCGTCAAGGAATGTGGGAACACTGCCATCAGTTAGCTGAAGCAGGTATCCCATTTGTATTCGATCCAGGCCAGGGTTTGCCAATGTTCAATGGTCCAGAACTATTAGAACTGGTAGATATTGCGAGTTTTCTCGCTGTAAATGACTATGAGGGCGAAATGCTTTCTCAAAGGACCGGTTTGAGTCTGGCCAAAGTAGCCGAAAGGGTGAAAGCATTAATCGTTACCAAGGGTGCTGAAGGTGCAGATATTTACTTTGAAGGTAAGTGCATCGCAATTCCACCAGTACCCGCAACAAAAGTAGTTGATCCAACCGGTTGCGGTGATGCATTCCGAGGTGGATTGCTATTTGGATTGGAAAATGGCATGGATTGGGAAACCACTGGCCGCTTAGCCAGTTTGATGGGCTCAATCAAAATTACCCATCAGGGACCACAAAATCACCAAATGAGCAAAGATGAAATCGCTGCTCAATTCAAGTCCGCGTTCGGATTTACCCTCTAGATAAAACTTTTCTCAAAAGAGCTAATAAAAAAGGGATCTCGCGAGAGATCCCTTTGAACTTCACCCGCCTACAAGCAGAGCTTATGGGCGCGTGCCAGTTGGGAAGGGCCAAGCAGCAGCTGGATTCAACGCAGTTGAAGTAGCAGCTTTGTTAGCCACGGGCTTTTTTGCAGCCTTGCCCGCTTTCTTCGCAGCAGGCTTACTTACTTTTTTTTTGCTACTTTACGTGCTACTTTTTTAGCAGCAGGCTTTTTAGCAGCAGATTTTTTAGCAGCAGGCTTCTTCTTAGCTACTTTTTTAGCAGCAGGCTTTTTAGCAGCAGGCTTTTTAGCAGCAGCTTTTTTATCAGCAGGCTTCTTCTTAGCTACTTTTTTAGCAGCAGGCTTTTTAGCAGCAGCTTTTTTAGCAGCAGGCT
>NZ_NCJB01000117.1:0-7574 GCF_002282275.1 Polynucleobacter sp. 39-46-10
ATGATCCTGCGTGCTCAAGAGCGAGGCGAAATCAAACCCGGCGACACTCTCATTGAAGCAACTAGCGGTAACACTGGTATTGCTTTAGCGATGACTGCTGCGATGTTGGGTTACAAGATGGTTTTGGTTATGCCTGAAAACCAAAGTATTGAGCGTCGACAAAGTATGGCTGCTTATGGTGCTGAGTTAATTTTGACGGCAGCTTCTGGCGGCATGGAATTTGCCCGTGACTATGCGCTGCAATTGCAGAAAGAGGGTCGCGGTAGATTGTTAGATCAATTTGCGAATCCGGATAATCCACGCGCTCACATCGAGACTACTGGCCCAGAAATCTGGCGTGATACTGATGGTCAAGTTACCCACTTTGTTTCCTCGATGGGTACTACTGGAACCATTACCGGAGTTTCTACCTATCTCAAGTCCATGAATCCCAATATTCAGATTATTGGCGCTCAACCGGAAGAGGGTTCGCAGATTCCTGGTATTCGTAAGTGGGCTCCAGAGTATCTGCCAAAGATTTATCAGGGCGACAAGGTTGATCGTATTGAGTATGTAAGCCAAGCGGATGCTGAAGAGATGGCCCGTCGCCTTGCTGCTGAAGAGGGTATCTTCTGCGGTATTTCAGCTGGCGGGGCTTTGGTTGTTGCCTTACGAATTGCTCGCCAAGTAGAAAATGCCACGATTGTCTTTATTGTCTGCGACCGTGGCGACCGTTATCTTTCTACTGGGGTTTTCCCAGCGTAATACATTCAATCTAAGCTATTAAGCTTGTTTTTGTTTTTTCTTACTAGCAGGCTTCTTCGGTTTGGATTTGACCGGCTCCTCTGACTTTGTTTCTGACTTCGCTTTACTTGCGGTAGTGGGAACGACACTCTGATTTTTATAGCCTAGCACTTCTGCAAACTCAGCAACACTTTGTGCGTAAAAGTAACTGCGGTTGTATTGCACAATCGTCAGAAAATTATTGAGTCCAACGACGTAACGAACCTGATCGCTACCGTCTTTATCGGGGTAAGGTAGATCAACAATGAGGGCCTTGCTTTGTGGTTCAACACCCCCAGCCTGAAGATCGCCTTGCTCTTTAGTGAGGATGCCTTTTGCGATGAGCTCTTGAACCGAGTATTTGAGTTGTGGCTCTCCATCTGCTAGCGCTCTCGCCTCACTGACTGCCCCTTCCTGAACAGGGAAGTAAATCGGCATTCCAGGTTGCCAGCCATGCTTTCTCATAAAGTTAGCCACGCTAGCAATAGCATCCTTAGGACTTTGTTTAAGGTCAATGCGCCCATCACCATCGCCATCTACTGCGAAGCTGCGAATACTACTTGGCATGAACTGTGGCAGACCAATCGCACCAGCATAGGAGCTGTTCTGATTTAGGCAGGCATTAAAGCGAGTTTGATTCAATCCTTGCTGGCTATTATTGGCGGGCAAGCTGCCACCCACTTCAGTCCAGCACATCAGGATGAGTTCTTGCAGTTGGTCTTTAAAGAGCTGCTCTCGACTGGCTTTGTTGGGTGTATCTGGGTAGCTAAAAGCTAATGTAGAAAGTGCATCCTTGACCCGGAAATTACCGGTTTGACGGCCATAAATGGTTTCAATACCAATAATGGAGACGATGATTTCAGCTGGGACGCCTGATTCTTGCTCAACCTTGCTTAAGAATGCCTGGTTTTGCTCCCAAAAGACCTTGCCAGCTTTCAGGCGAACTGGCTCAATAAAACGCTTGCGATAGGCGACCCAATTCTTTTTAAAGCTGCCCGATGGGGGTAATACCAATTTGCGTATGGAAGGGATCGTTTTAGCATCAGAGAAACCCAATTCAAGGCTGGTCTGAGGGATTCCCTGGGTTTGGGCAATTTGAGCGATTAATTCATTGAGATTTTGGCTAAAACGGGCTTCTGTTGCGACATCTTCAGTCTGGTTTACGATAGTCTCTGTAGGGCTAACTTGCTGAGTGGGGATGCTGGAGCATGCCCCTAGAAGTAGGGTTATGAATAGTATTGATGTGAGATTGGAGATGCGAAAATTCATGGATAAGAAAGTGGGTTTTTGATGTTCTGCTAGGTTTAATTAAATTATAAAAATTATAGTTTTGCTATTGAGGATTTCTAGTAATGACAACAGGATACATAACTCATCCAGACTTTCTAAAGCATGAGATGGGTAGTCATCACCCCGAGTGCCCAGAGCGCATTCAGGCAATTAATGATCAGCTGATTCGCAGCGGTGTAGATCGTTTTCTGCATCATTTAGATGCGCCATTAGCAACTGAAGACCAATTGGAGTTAGTTCACAGCCCAGATCATATCGCCTTTGTTAAAGAGCGTTCGCCTGCTAGCGGTTACTTCATGCTCGATGGTGACACTATTATGAACCCTCATACTTGGAGCGCCGCTTTGCGTGCTGCAGGTGCTGCCATTGCCGGTGTGGATGCGGTTATGAAGGGTGAAGTTGAAAATGTGTTTTGTGCGGTGCGCCCGCCAGGTCACCATGCGGAGCCAACCCGCTCTATGGGATTTTGTGTTTTTGATAATGTAGCAGTAGCAGCACGATATGCCATGGAAGAGTATGGCATTGAGCGTGTCGCCATTATTGATTTCGATGTCCATCACGGTAATGGTACTGAAGCAGCATTCTTTAATGATCCTAATGTGCTGATGTGTAGTTTCTTTCAGCACCCGTTTTATCCCTACAGCGGCTTAGATGGGGCAAACAATATGGTGAATGTTCCACTTCCTGCATCTACACGTGGTGATGTGGTGCGATCGATAGTGGAAGAACAGTGGTTGCCGCGTTTACGAGACTTTGAGCCAGAGCTCATCATCATCTCTGCAGGCTTTGATGCTCATCGCGAGGATGATTTGGGGCAGATGGGCTTGGTAGAGGATGATTATGCTTGGATGACTAAGCAGCTCAAGGGGATTGCAAACCAATATGCTCAAGGTCGCATTGTCAGTTGCCTAGAGGGTGGCTATAACCTTTCTGCTTTGGGCCGCAGTGTGGTTGCGCATGTTAAAGCACTCGCAGATATTTAAGAGAAATTAGCAGTTCAGATTAAAAAAGACCAATCTTTAAGGCGCATATGGCTAATATTTTTGAGCAAGGTTTAGAGCGAAACTCAGCCAACTTCACTCCGATTACCCCACTATTATTTCTTGAGCGATCAGCACAGGTGTATCCAGATCGCTTGGCAATCGTTCATGGCAAGCTGCGCCAGACTTGGAGCCAGACTTATGAGCGTTGTCGTCGCCTAGCAAGCACTCTGCAAAAGCATGGAATTGGCTTGGGCGATACCGTTGCCGTGATGTTACCTAATACGCCCCCAATGGTTGAGGCGCACTTCGGAATCCCGATGGCTGGAGCAGTATTGAATGCCCTAAACACACGCCTTGATCCAGAGTCAGTTGCCTTTATGTTGAATCATGGTGAAGCAAAAGTGGTGATGGTGGATCCCGAATTCTCGGGAGTGATGAAAAAAGCCCTTGAGATCGCGAAGAAAGAAAGTGGCCGTGAGTTTTTAGTAATTGATGTCGAGGAAAATGAGTTTGATGTTCCTGGTGAAAAGTTAGGCGCACTGACTTATGAGAAGCTCTTATCTGAGGGCGACCCCCAGTTTGCATGGCAAGTCCCCGCGGATGAATGGCAAGCCATTTGCCTCAATTACACCTCTGGAACTACCGGCAATCCAAAAGGCGTGGTGTATCACCATCGTGGCGCAGCCATTAATGCCGTCTCGAATATTTTGGATTGGGACATTAATAAGCACCCTATTTATCTCTGGACGCTCCCCATGTTCCATTGCAATGGTTGGTGCTTCCCCTGGACGATAGCTGCTCGTGCAGGTATTAATGTCTGTCTACGTCGCGTTGATGCGCAACATATTTTTGCTGCCATTAAAGAGCACGGTGTTACGCATTACTGTGCAGCTCCCATTGTGCATAACCTTTTAGTCAATACCTCCGATGAATTAAAGGAGGGTGTACCTCCTGGAGTGAAGGGTTTAATCGCAGGCGCCGCACCTCCAGCTTCGATTATTGAAGGCATGGAAAAGCTCGGGTTTGATTTGACGCACGTCTACGGATTAACTGAGGTCTACGGTCCCGCAGCAGTTTGTGTAAAGCAGGATGAGTGGAATGAGGTAGATATTGGTGAGAGGGCTCGCCTCAATGCCCGTCAAGGTGTTCGTTATCACATGCAACAAGCAATTGCTGTTCTTGATCCTGAGACTCTTAAGCCTGTGCCTGCTGATGGTGAGACCATGGGCGAAATTATGTTTAAGGGCAATATCGCCATGAAGGGTTACCTCAAGAATGAGAAGGCAACTAAAGAGGCCTTTGAGGGAGGCTGGTTTCATTCTGGTGATTTAGCAGTGATGAACCCTGATGGCTATATCAAGATGAAAGATCGTAGCAAGGACATCATCATTTCTGGCGGTGAAAATATTTCCTCTGTGGAGCTTGAGGATGTTCTCTATCGTCATCCAGCAGTGATGGCAGCTGCAGTAGTTGCCAAGCCCGACGATAAGTGGGGCGAGACACCTTGTGCATTTTTGGAGATCAAGCCCGGTATGGAAGTGACGCCCGCTGACATCATCGCCCATTGCAAGCAGCATCTGGCTGGTTTTAAGGTTCCAAGAGCCATTGTTTTCTGTGAGCTACCAAAGACCTCTACCGGCAAGATTCAGAAGTTTGAATTGCGTAAGCAGGCAGGATCCGCTTCAGCAATCGACGTCTAACTCTAATTGGTGCTAGACGGATAAAATAGAAAAGTTACTCAAAAATAGAGAATTCAGCATGAAAATCTTAGTCGCAGTAAAGCGTGTCGTTGATTACAACGTCAAAATTCGGGTTAAATCAGATAACTCCGGTGTCGATTTGGCGAACGTCAAAATGAGTATGAATCCTTTTGATGAGATTGCAGTGGAAGAGGCGGTTCGACTCAAGGAGTCAGGCGTTGCGACTGAGATAGTGGTAGTTTCTGCAGGCCCAACTCAATGTCAGGAAACATTGCGTACTGCTTTAGCAATTGGCGCTGACCGCGCTATCTTGGTAGAAACTGATGCCGAGTTGCAGCCTTTAGCAGTTGCGAAAATTCTGAAAGCCCTTTCTGAAAAAGAACAAGTGCAGATTGTAATTTTGGGTAAGCAAGCAATTGATGACGATAGCAATCAGACTGGACAGATGTTGGCGAGCTTGATGGATATTCCGCAAGCCACTTTTGCCTCCAAGGTGTTAGTTGCAGACGGTAAAGCAAGTGTGACCCGCGAGGTAGATGGTGGCTTAGAAACAATCGCGATTACCTTGCCTGCGGTGATTACTACTGACTTGCGTTTAAATGAGCCGCGTTATGTAACTTTGCCAAACATCATGAAGGCAAAGAAAAAGACTTTAGAAATTGTAAAACCCGAAGATCTTGGTGTAGACATTGCCCCACGTCTTAAAACCCTCAAAGTAGAAGAGCCACCCAAGCGCTCTGCCGGTGTGATGGTAGCTGATGTAGCGGCTTTGGTAGATAAACTTAAAAATGAAGCGAAGGTGATTTAAATGGCCGCACTTGTTATTGCTGAACACGATAATCAATCCTTAAAGGCAGCCACGCTCAATGCGGTAGCAGCCGCTTTACAGTGTTCCCCTGAGGTAGATGTATTAGTAGCTGGTAGTGGTGCTGATGCTGCCGCTTCGGCTGCTGCCCAAATTGCTGGTGTGCGTAAAGTGATTCAGGTAGATTCTGCATCATTAGCCGATCAACTGGCGGAGCCTTTAGCTGCGCAGATTCTTTCGATTGCTAATGGTTATAGCCACATCCTGGCACCAGCAACTGCCAATGGTAAGAATGTATTGCCAAGGGTAGCTGCAAAGTTAGATGTTGCACAGTTATCGGATATCACTAAGGTTGTCTCGACTGATACTTTTGAGCGCCCGATTTATGCCGGCAATGCGATTGCTACTGTGCAATCCGCTGACCCTATCAAAGTAATTACTGTTCGTACAACCGGTTTTGATCCAGTTGCTGCAAGCGGTGGATCTGCTGCAGTAGAAAAGCAAACGGCTGCTGAGGTTTCTGGCAAATCATCTTTTGTGGGTCGCGAGTTGACTAAGTCAGATCGCCCTGAATTAACTGCCGCCAAAGTGATCGTTTCGGGTGGTCGTGGTTTAGGTTCTGGCGAGAAGTATCAAGAGATCGTTGTGCCATTGGCTGACAAGCTAGGTGCAGCCCTAGGCGCATCGCGCGCTGCAGTGGATGCTGGTTATGTTCCAAACGACTATCAAGTAGGCCAGACTGGCAAGATTGTTGCTCCACAGTTGTACATCGCAGTAGGTATCTCTGGCGCTATTCAGCATTTAGCTGGAATGAAGGACTCTAAGGTGATCGTAGCAATTAATAAAGATCCTGAAGCACCAATCTTTAGTGTTGCTGATTATGGTCTCGTTGCTGACTTAAATACTGCTGTACCTGAACTGACTAACTTGCTTGGCTAGGACATCCCTTTAACTATCTTTACACCTAATCCATAGGAATCTTATGCCTTATGTAGCCCCAGTAAAAGACATGCTATTTGTGATGAACGAGCTAGCGGGGCTATCTGAGGTCGTTTCTTATCCATCTTATGCTGAGGCCGGTGCTGATGTCGATTTAGCCCCAGCAATTTTGGAGGAGTCTGCCAAATTCAATCAAGACGTTGTAGCACCCCTTAATTGGGTTGGCGATCAAAATCCTAGCTCTTTAAAGGATGGCATCGTTACAACTACACCTGGCTTTAAAGATGCTTTTGAGCAATTTGCTGCAGCAGGTTGGCAGGGCGTTGTTCATCCTGCAGAGTTTGGTGGTCAAGGCTTACCAAAGCTCATTGCAACAGCATGTTTTGAGATGGTTCATTCGGCTAGCCTATCGTTTGCTTTATGCCCAATGCTGACCGATGGTGCAATTGAGGCCTTGTTAACTGCAGCAAGCCCTGAGTTGCAAGAGGAGTGGACTGGCTCCATGTGTCTCACGGAGCCTCAAGCAGGCTCTGATCTATCAATGGTGCGTGCTCGTGCTGTGCCTGAAACTGATGGCGCATACAAAATTTTTGGCACCAAGATCTACATCACCTATGGTGAGCACGACATGGCAAAAAATATTGTCCATCTCGTATTAGCTAGAACGCCAGATGCTCCAGAAGGTGTGAAAGGTATTTCTTTATTTGTGGTGCCAAAGTTTTTGGTGAATGCAGATGGCTCACTTGGTGAGCGTAATGATGTTCACTGTATCTCGATTGAACACAAGCTTGGTATCAAGGCTAGCCCAACTGCAGTCTTACAGTTTGGCGATCATGGTGGTGCAACTGGATATTTAGTAGGCGAAGAAAATCGTGGGCTGGAGTACATGTTCGTGATGATGAATGCAGCTCGCTTTGCAGTGGGTATGCAAGGTATTGCGGTTGCAGAGCGTGCCTATCAGAAGGCGGTGCAGTATGCCAAAGACCGAGTGCAAAGTCGTGATCTAGCTGGCTCTCCAGGTCCTGTAGCAATTATTCATCAGCCAGATGTAAAACGGATGCTGATGACTATGCGCGGCTATATCGAGGCATCTAG